>CAYGMA010000059.1:0-6922 GCA_964351045.1 uncultured Holosporaceae bacterium
CCGCGTTTCAGGAGATTGAGAGTGGTAAGGGGTTTGATCGTAATAGGTTTTTGCTTGTTGATCTGAAACTTTTACTTTTTTAGGGTGAATTTCTAGAACAGAAATATCCCGTTTTTCCTGTGTCATGAACTGGGCTTCATGCTCTTTTAAGAATGTTTTTAAAACGGCGTCAGTGGGAGCTGTTTTAAAGTTTCCATCGCGCTCTGTGAGCGTGAAGATTTTTACAGAGCGTTTTGTTAGCTCAGCGTCCATAAATCTTTTTTGTAGGTTTTTTGGAAGCGTTAAACCAGAAAACACAGCCGCTTTTAGTTGGTCATTGATAAGGTCTAGTCGTAGGCCTGTCATGAAGTTTTTTTCTGTTTGCCCAGACCTTTTTAAGGAATCTTTTATCTTTGAGGGCGTTAAATCAGGCGAGTGGCGTAAGAAGCTTTTAAGGACACTATCTGGAATGACGAGTTTCAATGCACTGACCTCTTGGTTTATAAGCGCTTCGTTGATTTGTTTTTGAAGCAGATTTTTAACAAATTTTAGTGTTAAAAATGTTTTGATTTGGTCGGGGGTTGCCCCATGAAATGCATTTTGTAGCTCTCTTTCAAGCTGAGGTTGATAAATTTTAACTGTCCCAGCAGTCGCCACAACAGGGTTTGATCCACGGGATACGAGATAAGATTGAACCCCTGTAAACAAGAAGGCAATTAAAATTAACCCAACAACAATTTTAGCGAGTATCGTATTTTTTTTCTTATAAGTTTCCTCTGTATGGGTTGGATGCATTGTGATGTTTCCTTTATTTTCTTCTTTAACCTTTAGGCTTGCTCGCCTATGATATCGATAACATTTACCATATGTGGATTTGGAGTTCTATGTCAAAAACATATTTTGTTGCAAATTGGAAAATGAACTGTCCGGATGAGGGAGTGAAGTCTTATATGGAGTTTCTTTCTTCTCAATCTTTTGAAAATAAAGAAGTAGTAATTTGTCCGCCTTTCCCTTTTTTATCAGAGGTTTGCTCTTTTTCTAGAAAAGCAAAAATAAATATTGGGGCGCAAACAAGCTCTGCCTTTGAACGTGGGGCCTATACAGGCGATGTTTCAGCCAAAATGCTTGCAGAAACCGGAGCCGCCTATGCGCTGGTTGGGCACTCGGAGCGGCGTGCTTATTTTAATGAAACAAACGAACTTGTTTTAGAGAAAACAGCACGCTTACTAGAGGCTGGATTGACGCCTATTATTTGCGTTGGTGAATCGTTGAAAGAGCGAGAAGAGGGAAAAGCATTTGATAGTGTTGAACAGCAAATTGACTTTTTAAAAAAAGAGACAAGGTCTTTTATTGTGGCTTATGAACCGATTTGGGCTATTGGAACAGGTGTGGTTGCGCATCCAGATCAAATTAAGGACATGCATGACTGGTTGGCAGGTCAGTTGCCAGGTTGTCCCCTCTTATATGGCGGGTCAGTGACGCCTCAAAATGCTTCATCTATTTTAGAGCTTGAGTTTGTTCAAGGTGTTTTGGTTGGTGGAGCCTCTTTAAGGAGCCGAGACTTTTTAAAAATTATACAAAATTAAGGAGAAAAAATAATGATGAAAAAGTGCCTTTTTTCAGTTGTTTTAGGGGGATTTATGAGTGTATTTGCATCAAATTTAAAAGAAACAGACCTTATTCCAAGAGCTGTTTTATTTGGCAATCCAGATAAAGCTGCTGTTTCTTTGCGGCCAGATGGCAAGCAAGTTGCATTTTTAGCCCCCCATGAAGGCGTTTTAAATATTTGGGTTCAGGATATTGAGAGTAATCACTCTCCTAGAGTTGTTACGCATAATAAAGATCGAGGTATTCAGGCATTTTCCTGGTCTTTTGACAATCGATATATCCTTTATGTGATTGAACAGGATAAGACCAGCTGTTAACGCATGAAAAGAAAGTTCAAACACGCCTATTTGCTTTGAGTCGTCATCAGCCAACAAAAATAATGATTGGCCTCAATGCGAGAGAACCACGTTACCATGATGTTTATGAAGTTGATCTGAAAACAAATAAAAAACGGCTTGTTTATAAAAATGCAGAGTTTGGATCATTTGTTTTTGATAGGAACTTAAAGCTTTCTTTTGCAACGAAGCCTAAGGCAGATGGGGCTATTGTTTATTACCGCAACACAGGGACCAATGAGCGTCCAGAGTGGAAAGAATTCTTAGAACTCTCTCGAGAAGAACTAGGAAATTCGGAACTTTTATATGTGGATGAAGCAGGTATTTATTCTTATTGGTTGGATGCACGAGGGCGTGATAAAGCTGTTTTAAAAAGAATTCATCTTCAAACAGGAAAAGAGGTGGTACTGGCTTCTTCAGAAAAAGCAGATGTTAATGGGGCTTTAATTTCTTACAAACCAGATCAACCTTTTGTTGCTTATGAAAACTATGATAAAGAACGAGCTATTCTTTTGGATAAGGATTTTTCTGATGTGTTTTCAGCAGCAGAGAAACAAGGAGAAACAGATCAGTTTTCCCTTTCCAGTTCGTTAGACCAGAGTCGTTGGTTGGTAAAATACTTTTCTGATAGAGCGCCTGCTCAGTATTATGTTTTTGATCGAAAACAACAAAAATTTACATTTTTATTTTCCGGAAAAAAAGCTTTAGAAGCATTTAACTTAGAGCCTATGCACTTTGTTGAAATTAAAGCTCGAGATGGGTTGGTTTTGCCAAGTTATTTGACTCTTCCTAAAGGTGCGTCTTTGAAAAACACACGGCCTGTTCCCTTGGTTGTTGATGTGCATGGAGGGCCTTGGGTTAGGCAAGGGTGGGGGCTTAGCTTGTTGGCGCAGTGGTTGGCAAATCGGGGATATGCGGTGTTGCAAGTGAATTACCGAGGGTCTACTGGTTTTGGAAAAGATTTTGTTGCCCGGTCTTTCGGTGAATGGGGAACTAAAATGCACGAAGATATTTTAGATGCAGTTCAGTGGGCAATTGATCAAGGTATTGCTGATCCAAAGAAGGTGGCTATTTTTGGAGGAAGCTATGGAGGATATGAGACGCTTTGGGCTATGACGCAAAGCTCAGATGTTTTTGCTATGGGGGCCTCTGTTGTGGGACCATCTAATTTAAAAACACTTATAGACTCAATTCCGGCCTATTGGCAGTCTGAATATGAATGGCTTGTAAGAGCGATAGGTGGTGATCCGAAAACCCCGCAAGGGCAAAAATTTTTGAAAGAAAGATCTCCTTTAACTTATGCACATCAAATAAAAAACCCACTTCTGATTGCGCAAGGTGCGAATGATGTGCGTGTGAAAAAAGCAGAGTCAGATCAGATTGTGCAGATGTTGAGGGAGCATCGTATTCCAGTAACTTATTTGGTTTATCCGAATGAAGGCCATGGGTTTGTGAAAAAAGAAGAGCGGATTTATTTCTTTGCTGTTTTGGAGCAAATGCTGGCAAAAGTGCTAGGCGGGCAGTTTGAGCCTTTGAAAAATGAATTTGAAAAAGCTGTGGTTGTTGTTGAGGAAAATAGTTTGAACCTAGATGTTGGATCTTCAAAAACATGGTGGCAGAAAATAAAAAGTTTTTTATCCAGGGTGTTTTATAAAAAAAGAGGGACATAGTGGCGCATTTAATGGATTTTTTCCTTCTTTTTAATAAGCTTCCTATTCATGTTGCTTTTATCCTTGCTGGGCTTTTGTTTTTTAGGCGGCCGGTTTTTTTTGGTGCATGGGTGAACTACTTATTAGCTGTATTCTGTTCTCGAAGTCTTCAGGTTTTAATTGCTGCTCCTTTGATCAATGATCTAACGTTTCAAAAATTTGGCATGCCAAGTGGGCATACATATGTGTCTCTTGCTATCTATGGATGGCTATTTTTAGTTGTTTATTGTGGCTACCATCACTGGCAAGATGTTTTTGCTGCTTGGGGATTTGCAGGAATTCAGACAGTTTTTCTATTCTATTACCTTAAAAAAAGACCTTATTTGATGGAAAATCCACGTTATTTGAGTCGTTTTTTATTCCTTTTTGGGGCATTTTGCCTTCTTTTTTTGAAGAAAAAATACTATTTGCATGAGGGAACAATCAATACTTTTTTTGTGTGTTGTGGCGTGTGGATTGGATCTGAAATTTTTCCAGACTGGGTGAAGGATGCTAAACTGCGCATTGGATATTTTTTCTCTTTGTTTTTCCTGTGTTTTTTAGGTATTTTTGTTGTTAATGGGCTTAACATATTTAAAGAAGAATGGTTTGCTCGATTTTTGTTTTATGGAGTTCTTGCTTTTTCTTTGATTCTAGTGTTAGTTAAAGCCAGTGTTGAACGATCTTCTCCTGAAGTGAAGGAGATGTAAGAGGGGTGAAAAATGAAGTTTTTTGTTAAATTAAGAGGGTACCTTTTTGCAGGGCTTGTTTTTGCAGCTCCTACAGCGCTTACAGTTTATTTGGTTTATTGGATGACAGTAACGATTGATCGATTGGTTCAATCTCTTTTTCCGTCCCAAACATCTTGGGTTCAGCAGCTTTTTCTCGTTCCTGGCGTTGGTGTTTTACTTTCCCTTTCTGTGCTTATCCTTCTGGGCATTATGCTCCAAAATGTTGTTGGCAACTACTTTGTGAATAAGTGGGAGAAGTTGTTTTCAAAATTGCCGTTGGTGAGGACAATTTTTTTGACCATTAAGCAGGTGATTGATGCGTTTTTTGGAAAAAATGCTATGTCTTTTCGGGAAGTGGCTTTGGTGGAATATCCTCGTAAAGATTTGTGGGCGCTCTGTTTTGTGACGGGGACAACACAAGGTGAAGTTCAAGAAAAAACATCTGATGATGTTATTAATGTGTTTTTACCAACGACACCTAATCCAACCTCAGGGTTCTTGCTTTTTGTTCCGCGTCAGGATTTACATATCCTAGATATGACAGTGGAGCAGGGAATCAAAATGATCATCTCAGCTGGAATTATTACGCCAGATCATATTAGAAAACAGAAAGTTGAGGCTTTAGAGGAGTAGAGCTTCATATAGTTTTCTTTTTATAACAGGCTAATTCTTTAGTAAACTGCAAGATAAAGAATGTTTTTTCAGTGCCCCCCATGTTTTTGGAGAAAAAATGATACAAAGAAAACCCTTCACCCAAGAAAACTACTTTTTGCATATTGCTAGAAAAGAAGAGTTATATGACAATAAACATACTTGGTCTAGGTCAACTAAAAAAAATCTTGAGAAGTTTGAAAAGATTGAGCAGAGTTCTCTTTTTTTAAGTTTTAGCCTGTGGGCCTTTTTATTTCCTTGTAGTTGGTTCTTGTGGCGGCGGATGTACCTGCATAGTTTGGGGGTGTTATGTGCTAATGGGTTTTTGGGGTTCTTTGTATTTAGGCTTGTGCAAGGAATTGGGGCCATGGACTATTATGACTCTTTTGCTTTGGGGGCTTTTTTATTTGGAGTTCTGTCTCCTATGAACTTTGTTACCGGGTTTATGGGACGCTATTTTGTTGGGAAGGCGATTAAGCAGCGGATAGAAAGAGGTTGTGCTGTTAAGAGGCCTGGTTGGATGGTTCTTATACTAATCAGTGTGCTTAATTTTTTCAATTATGCCTTTGTTAAGGTGGCTGTTATTGATAAAGACCCGCTAGCTAGTTATCAGGAGTGTTATAATGCATATTACAAAGAAAAAAATCCTAAGAAGTTAGAAGAGTTGTGTTTGGCATGCGTGAAATATTGCCGTGTTGGTAGAGAAAGAAGCGCAGATATTTTGAGTGCGGTTTATGCCAATAAAAAACAACCTCTTTATAATATTGAAAAAGCTTGGAAATATAAAATACTTTCCGCAAAACTTGGATATTATAGGGCGTTATTTCAAGTGGGGTTAAGGATTATTTCCCTCTCTAAAACAGAGGAAGAGCGTATGGTTGGGGTTCGTTTTCTAAAAAAAGGCATTGAACTTGCGCCTAAAGAGAGGTTGAAAAATCTGGACTATTATATGGGGAAGGGGTTTAAGCAAAAAATTGAAAGTGCTTTGGGAGAGCCTCTTTTAGTTTCAGATCGATGAAATTTAATCAAAAAAAAAGGCGGGCACATAGGCCTGCCTTTTCTTTAGATCTGTGAAGAAAGAATTAGTCTTCAACTTTTAAATTCACAGCAGACGTTTTTTTACGTTCTGTTGTAACTTCAAAAGAAACTTTTTGTCCTTCTCTTAGGTCTCTAAGACCAGCTTTTTCAACAGCGCTGATATGAACAAACACATCATCCCCACCTTCAGTTGGAGCGATGAAGCCAAAACCTTTGCTTGGGTTGAACCATTTTACTGTACCTTGTTGTGCCATTATTTTCTCCTTCGGCAATTTTGCTCCTCCTTAAATAGAGGCGCAAAGGGTTATTCTTCTAGTAGCTTTGTTATGCAAACTAATGTCTACATGACTTCTCTAGAAAAACATATATGCCGGTTGGCTATCTGAACTCAAAGAGAAACTAGAACTTTAGACTGCCTATCATACCTAAAGAAGAAAATAAGTAAATAAAAAGATTGGGGCTGCGTTAATAAAACAGTTGAACTGATGCTGAAAAACGCGCAATATGTCTATCAAAAAATAGTCTGGCTATGAAAATTTGCATTCCAAAAGAAATTCAATCGCATGAAAGACGCGTTGCAGCAACGCCTGAAACCGTTAAAAAATTTGTTTCTCAGGGGATTGATGTGTGTGTTGAGAAAGGTGCTGGACTTTCAGCGGGGATTAGTGATGACGCATATGCTGAAAATGGGGCTGTTTTAGCAAAAACAGAAAAGCAGCTTTATGAGGGTGCGGATGTTATTCTGAAAGTGCAAAAACCCCAAACAGGTGCTGGAAAAGAAAAAAACGAAACAGCTTCTTATCCGAAAGGAGCTGCGCTTGTTGCTCAGTTTAACCACCAATTTTCCGATCAAGACTTAAAGACATTTGAAGTTAATAAATATCAAGGTCTA
>CAYGMA010000060.1:0-4057 GCA_964351045.1 uncultured Holosporaceae bacterium
CTTTTGCTATCCCAAAGAACAAGGATTTTAAAGCAGAGCGATAGGGGGTCATAAGCTCAAAACGCAGCATGAAGAGTTCAAGGAGGCGGTCCTTTGGGGTGAGTTCTTCAAGGTCTTCTGGCGTCATTTCTTCTTGTATCTCTTCGAGCAAACAGGCGTGCCACAAAGGGATAAAATCATTTTTTGACGGGAGAATTTGTTGGATTTCTTCTAAAGAAATATCCAGTTTTTCAGAAAGGCATTGAAGAGAAAAAGAAGCCCACCCGCGTTCTTCAATAAGGGAAAAGCACGTTTCAATGAGTTGTTTTTGAGGGATGGGAGGTGTCATGAGAGATGCGTTTTATTTCTGGATTTTTAGGAGGTTTTGAAAGGTTTTTCTTAGAAAGGGCTGTTTTTAAAAGACGAAACCCAAGGCCAGCAATTTTATCTGCAATGGTGGATTTTGTGATCATGGGCTTTTCCCTTTGATAAATCTACGTTATGGTTATCCTAGTAAAAATCATATGTATTGACAATGTTTGAATCTTATCTTTCTTTTCCTTCAATTGATCCAGTTGCGTTCTCTATCGGGCCTTTTGATATTCGATGGTACGCGCTGGCATATTTGGGTGGGGTGGTGTTTACATGGCGTTATATACGTTGGATTGTGACCCGTCAGGAAAGCTTAAAAATCCCCGCTAAAGCCATTGATGACTTGGTGTCCTGGTCGATCTTAGGTGTTGTTTTAGGGGGGCGGCTTGGCTATGTCTTTTTCTATGATTTTAGCTATTTTCTCAAGCATCCGCTCCACATTTTTATGACGTGGAAAGGAGGCATGTCTTTCCATGGCGGGATTTTAGGGGTGTTGATTTCGTTTTATTTATTCTGTCGGTTGAAAAAAATTTCTTACTTGAGGTTACTGGATTTAGTAGGGCTGGGCATTCCTTTGGGTATTTTTTTAGGGCGGCTTGCGAACTTTGTGAATGGAGAGCTTTATGGGCGCATTACAGATGTATCCTGGGCTATCCTTTTTCCAAAAGGAGGGTATCTTCCGCGACATCCAAGCCAACTCTATGAAGCGGTCTTGGAAGGTCTCTTGATTTTTTGTGTGTTGAACTTTTGTTTTTGGAAAACAAAACTAGCAGAAAAACCTGGGAAACTAGCAGGATTAGGTTTGTTCTTTTATGCGGGTGCACGGTTTTTTGTTGAGTATTTTCGAGAGCCTGATGCGCACATAGGATTTGTTGCAGGAACTTTGAGTATGGGCCAGCTTCTCTCAATTCCATACGCGTTAATTGGGTTGTATTTATGGCAACGAAAGCAAAGGTGATGGCGGATCTTGAGGCTCTTTTTCACGGGCGATCGTTTGTTTCTGTGGCGGAGTATATGGCGTGGAACAACCGTTTATACTATGAGAAACCGGACGTTTTTGGGGTGCAAGGTGATTTTATCACAGCGCCAGAGCTAACGCCGATTTTTGGCTATACAGTGGCGCAATGGGTGATGGGTGAACTTACGCGTTTGAAAAGTGACTATCCGCCTGTTTTAATTGAATTTGGGCCGGGCCGCGGATTGCTTATGAGGGATATGTTAAAGGCGCTAAAGAGCTTTGGGCCTGGGTTTGAGGTGCAGCCGGTTCTGGTGGATTTTAGTGAAAAAAGACGTGCAGAGCAAAAACAGACTCTTTCTGATGTGACGCAGAACGTTAAATTTATTAGTCATATCAGTGAGTTAGAGGTTTTTCCTGGGCAGCCAATTATTGGTGTGGCTAATGAATTTTTTGATGCATTTCCGGTGCAGCAATGGCGAAAAGAAGGAAAAAATTTATATGAAAAAGGTGTTAAAAAACAGGGACAATCCCTTGAGTTTACTGAAGAAAAATGCATTGAAAAAGAGGGGAATTTTTTTAGTTTTTCGGGTAAAAAAATAGAATATCCTCTTTTTCAAGGAGAGGGTGTTTATGAATATTCTGCGGAAGGAGTTCAGTATTTTCAGGAGATTATGGGTGTTTTAGCGCGCCAAAAAGGAAGCTTTTTAATGATTGATTATGGTGATTTGGACGGGGTGGGTGACACACTTCAAGCGCTCAAAAATCATGAAAAAGTTCAGCTATTACAGTATCCTGGAGAGGCTGATTTGACAGCGCATGTGCGGTTTTCTGCGTATGAAAACTGTGTTCCAAAAGCGTGGTTTAAAACCTTTGAAACTCAAGGAAATTTTCTTCGGAAACTGGGGGTGGAAGCGCTTTTTATGCTGATTCAGATGCAAGAAATGACCTCCTTAAAAACAGAAAAAAACATGCAAAAAAACGCTCAAAAGGAGCAAAAAAATGGCCTTTTGGACCCAAAAAATGCCCTTAAGAGGGTCAAAAAACGCCTTTTGGGACACGAAAAAGGGGGTATGGGAAACTTGTTTAAAATTTTGGAGGTAAAAACACCATGAAAAGACATGAAAAACAAGGGCTGCTGTGGTTTTCCCATGAGTCTGTTTCCATTCCAGGTGTTCGCTATGGCTTTTTTTCAACGTTAGGGGGTGTGGATGCGGATTCAATTCATGGATTGACCGTTGGCGGTCCAACTTCTGAAGACGTCATTCAGAAAAATTTCACTCTTATTTCTCGGGCGCTTGAGGTTTCAATTCCAGAAATTCATCATTTGACGCAAGTGCACGGAACGGAGGGCATTTGGGTGGCAGGAGAGATGGCTCAGGCTGAAAAAATAGAAGGAGATGCGCTGTTAACCCAGGTGCCTGGCCAAGTGCTGGGCATAAAAACAGCAGACTGTGTGCCTATTGCACTCATGGCAGATACAGCACAAGGAGCAGCCATGATTCATGCCGGGTGGCGCGGTATGTGTGCGGGTGTTATTGAAAAGACAGTTCAAGCGCTGAAAGATAAAACAGGCGCTGCGCCTCTTTCTGCCGTGATTGGCCCGTGTATTCATCAAGCGTCTTACGAAGTGACACAAGACGTGGTGGCGGCGTTTCAAGCAGAAAACCATCCAGTTGACGATTATTTCCAGAGGCAGGATGGGAGCTCTCAGCGGTATTTATTTGATTTGCCAGGAATGGCCACTTTTTTGTTAAAGAAAGCAGGTGTAGGTCGGACCCTGACAATTGACCTGGACACTTACGCAGAAAAAACGTTATTTTACAGTTGTCGGCGCGCTGCTCATGAGGGACATCCAGATGTTTTTGGGCGTCAGCTGTCTTTTATTCAACTTGAGGGTTAAATGGATTCTTATCACAAGCGACATTCGGATTATTTAAAACACAGAGGCATTATGATGGTGTTTTCATCGCCATCAGGGGCAGGGAAGACCACCTTAACGCGGTCGCTGTGTGAGGCGGATCGGTTTGTGAAGCTTTCTGTTTCGGCCACCACGCGTGCACCAAGAGACGGCGAAGTGGCTGGAGAGCATTATCATTTTTTATCGGACGAAGACTTTAAAAAAGCAGTTCAAGAAAATGCATTTTTGGAACATGCAAAAGTTTTTAATAATTCCTATGGGACGTTGCGAGAAAATGTTGAGACAGATTTAGCCAATGGATATGATGTGATTTTTGATATCGATTGGCAAGGGGCCCAAACCTTGATTCAGGAGGATCGCCAGCGCGTGGTCTCTGTTTTTGTTTTGCCACCGTCTTTGGATGTGTTGGAAGATCGTTTGAAAGTGCGGGGGCAAGATCATCAAGAGGTGATTAACTATCGTATGGGCCGAGCGTTGGAAGAAATTAGCCATTGGGCTGAGTATGATTATGTGGTGGTGAATGATGATCTGGAAAAAGCGCTGCATGATGTGAAATCTATTTTGCGCAGTGAGCGGTTAAAACGCTCTCGCCAGCAGGGCTTGAGTGACTTTATCCATACGTTTATATCGGAACAATGAGGGGGATTTTTGCCAGAAAACCCTTGACTTTTTCACAGGAATAAAGTACATTTTGAGTAAGATGTCGAATCTGTGACCCAGGTTTTGGGTGAAGGGCGAGAGTTAGGGTGAGCTTTGGTTTTTAAGTTTTTCCAGCTTTTAAGTTTTTCCAGCTTTTAAGTTTTTCCAGCTTTTAAGTTTTTCCAGCTTTT
>CAYGMA010000060.1:4157-6865 GCA_964351045.1 uncultured Holosporaceae bacterium
AAGTTTTTCCAGCTTTCTGTTTTTCCAACTTTTTGTTTTTCCAGCTTTCTGTTTTTCCAGCTTTCTGTTTTTCCAGCTTTTTGTTTTTCCAGCTTTTTGTTTTTCCAGCTTTTTGTTTTCCAGTTTTTAGGTGAAATGATTTGCTCGCCTAGCTGGTTTTTTTTGTACGTCATTTCTTGGACTTTCCCTGTCTGAAGCGGGAAGTCACTTTTTGATTTTTCTTAAGCTGAGCTAGCGCGCATTTATGGACTGGACTCTGCGATCAAGTCGCGGAACGTAGAGAAAGAAGTGCCCCAGGACGTAGAGAAGAAGGAAGCAGGACGTAGAGAAGGAGAGCCCCAGGAGGTAGAGAGGGGGAACGCTAAGTCGTAAAAAGAAGGGAGTGCTCCAGGATGGTAGGGAAGAGAGTCCCAGGGCGTAGAGAAGGAGGGCCTCAGGACGTTAGAGGGGGGTGTCACCAGAGCGTATAGAAAAAATAGCTTCAGGGCGTAGAGGAAAGAGAAGCGTCAAGCGTTCCCTTGTTAGGTCGGGCTTTCTGGTAAGGACTGAGTGAACTTGTTTGTATTTTTTCTCTCTTTTTAGAAAAATAAATTTTTTTCCACTGTAATTTTACGCTTTGTCAAATAACAATGAACGAAAAAATATGAGGTTTGGTTATGAAATTTGTTTTAGTTACCCTTGTTATTCTAAGTTGTCCTTTTGTTTTTTCTATTGATGGTTTCTCTGATGACAGTGACGAGCCGGTCAGCAGAATGAGCGTGCCTCTTGGAAATAGTCAGTTAAGCGGCGGATTAAAGGCTAGTGCTAGATCCACCAGAATCGGAGGAGGAGGTCGCATTGTAAGAACAGTAGACGAAGAGATTATAAAAAGAACGACAACGACAATAATAGAAGGTTATCTGCCAGATCAAGAGACAGTGGGAGATCTGGTTGCAGTTTTAACTAATGGTGATGATGCAATTGAGAGGCCTAATCATAAAAGTAAATCTTCCGCAGCGCGTTCTGTAAAAGAAGAGTCAATGAATTTTAAAGAAACATTGTGCCATGCACGGGCAATGGCGACAGTAGTCCCTCCAACAATTATAGAAGGTTTTAAGAAAAGCCCCGGGACAGTTACTTGGTGGGGGACTATAGGTGGAGCCGTTGGTTGTGGAACGGCTTGTTATTTGACTGGGGGATTTTCAACTCTTGCAACGTTTGCAACAACTGCGCTTTCTACGGTAACGGGTACTTTTGTTGGCTCTTATTGTGGTGCGCGCACTGTTTTAACAAAAAATGAGTTTTCAGCTGTTTATAACAATGAGTATGCCAAAGCAGAAAAACAATGGGAAGAATTGCATGACCCTTTCCAAAAAGCAAATACGCTTATTATACAATTGCCAAGCCACATGAGGCGTTTAAAGAAAAAGAAGGACCGAGATTTTCTAGATGCTTCTCTCTATGAAGCTTTTGGAATGTAATGAATGGAGCCGTGTTAATGTTTTTTGTGTGGGAGTGAACTATGCTTTATAAAATGTTTTTTCTGAGTTTTTTGTTTTTCTCTTTTTCTTTGAAAAGTGTTTGGGGTTTTGGGGCTAAAGAAGTCGAAGAAACTGAAGAGGAGCTGTTTAATTTATGTCATCAGGCTATTAAGTGCTCAGATATTTTTATTTTTAAAGAAGCTGCTTGGCTAGGGTCAGTAGAAAATGTAGTGAAGAAGAAAAGCTTTTCAGAAGAGCGTTTAGCTAAAAACCTTGGTTCTTTAGATGCTTCTATCGAAGCATTTATATGCCCTGAACAAAAACAATCTTCTGGGAAAAAACAGCCTCTTGAACAAAGGAAGCTTGGGGGTATGCCTGAGTTTATAAAAAAATACCCTGAAACTTGGCACGAAAGGTTAGAAGGTCCTTGTGGGAGTGGTTTTTTTAAACGGTTTGCGCAAAATGTGGCAATGATGGCTACGCTTAGTGAAGCTAAAAAAGAGTTTAATAAGAATAATAATCTTGGATAGAGGTTAGTGCTAAAAATAATATAACAAAATGACATATTAATTAAGTAAAAGGAGTAATAAAATGTCTTTGTATTTAAAAATATTTTCTTTCTTTATTTTATTAAATATTTCAACCGCCATATTTTCTATGGATGATGTTGCAGAAGAAGAAAATGCTAACCCTCGAGGAAGGGTTGAAAATCAAGTAGCTGTTCCAGATTTACATGATTTTCAAAATGAAAATGAGGAGCAAGGGCATCGTCCTCAACCCCATTTTCATCATAGGGCTGCTAATCATAATAGAGCACATTTTAATTTTAGAGCATATGGTGAACATGAGTATGAAACCACAAAGGATATCTTGTTTCATCTTGCTACAACTGGTGTAGCGTTGATCTTAGTAGAAAAACTTTTTAAGTATAAGAGCGTAGAAGGGGTTTTTAATCACTTTTTGAACCTGAAGAATATGGAAGAATCTCCTGCAGTTAAGTCTTTTCTTGTACAAGGTGTGGCTATTTGTATGAGAGGTTTTGTTGAATATGAAGCTTTTCCTAGTGTAAAGCGTTTGGGTGACCAGGTAAATCATGTGATAAATAAAATGTTTGGCACGGTAAATTTTAATATAAAAGATCCCATAGTTGCTGTTGGTTCTGCAGCGTTAACTTGGAAGCTTTTCTCAACGTTGTGTGAGCATGAGAAAGAGATTATTGCTGATGCTGTTGCTGCTAATACGCGCACA
>CAYGMA010000061.1:0-6803 GCA_964351045.1 uncultured Holosporaceae bacterium
GATGCTTTGCCTAACTTTGCAGCGCGCTCAAGCAAGCGGGAGTGAAGATAAAATACATCCCCAGGATATGCTTCACGGCCTGGAGGGCGGCGTAAAAGAAGGGACATCTCACGGTATGCGTTGGCTTGTTTTGAGAGATCATCATAAATGACGAGCGCGTGCATCCCATTGTCTCGGAAATATTCTCCCATGGTACAGCCAGAATAGGGGGCTAAAAACTGCATGGGAGCAGGATCAGAGGCCGAAGCTGTGACAATGATTGTGTAGTCCATGGCGCCTGCTTCTTCAAGACGCTTTACAATTTGAGCCACTGTGGATGTTTTTTGCCCAATGGCTACATAAATACAAAAGAGTTTCTTTTCTTCATCGCCTGTATCAAAGGCACGTTTTTGGTTGAGAATGGTATCGATGATTAGGGCTGTTTTCCCTGTTTGGCGATCTCCAATAATTAATTCACGTTGCCCGCGCCCAATGGGAACGAGCGCATCAATGGCTTTAATCCCTGTTTGCATAGGTTCATGAACAGACTCGCGTTCAATGATACCAGGTGCACCGCGCTCAACGGGTTTAAGGGTTGTGTTTTCTAGATCGCCTTTTCCATCAACAGGCTCTCCAAGAGCGTTGACCACACGGCCAAGGAGAGATCCGCCTGTTGGAACCGACATCATTTCGCCTGTTTGATAAACAATGTCGCCTTCTTTAACAGCGTTTTTCTCCCCAAAAATAACGATCCCAACATTTTCTTCTTCAAGGTTGAGGACCATTCCTTTTGTGCCATTTTCAAAATGCACCATCTCTCCCGCTTTGGCTTGCTCTAGGCCATAGGCTTGGGCAATCCCATCACCGACACTGATGACTTCTCCGATTTTTTCAAGTTGCTTATGGGTTTTAAAACTTTCTAAGCGTTTGGTTAAAATAGCATTAAGTTCTGCTGTGGTTAAGGTCATGTGGTGGCTCCTATAAGGGTCTGGTAAAGCGTATCCAGACTTTTCTTAAGTGTTTTATCGTAAATTTTATGATTCCAGATGAGTTTATATCCCTTTAAAAGAGCATGATCAACGTGATTTTCGAACTTAGGCTGAGTCACGCCGAGGTCTTTTAATGTGGCCATGACATCTTCTTGTGTTTTTTCATCAAGAGCTTGCGCGCTAATACATGTTACGTTGGTGATCCCTTTTTCTGCGAGAACAACGTCTTCCAACCGTTTTATAACGGCGCTTAGATGATTAAACAAGTGGAACTCGGCCATAACTTCTAGAGGGCCAAGAAGATCTTCAGGGAGTTTGAGATCTTTTGCGCTGTCTTTTAAAAAGGCGTTGATATGTTTAAAGGGTGTACGTGGAGAACTGATAAATTCTTCTATCTCTGGATGCGCAATGCAGCATGATTCTAACTTCTTTAGAAAATCAAGAAATCGTTCAGCAGAGTCTAACCCTTCTCCTTTGAGGAGAATGGAGCAGAAATGCTGAATAATAAGAGGTGCTGCAATCTTTTGCATGAGGTCCATTGTTACTTACTCCCTGTCCTTCTAGCATAGATTGTAGAATAGGTGAAGGGCAAGTCTCTTATTTTTTATTTTTTTATAGTATGAATTAGTATAGCATTATTTTTATTAAACCAAGGGAGAGCAAATTAATGAAAAAAAATCAGTCACTTTTAATAGGTGGGCTATCTGGGCTGGGCCTTGTTATCTTTGCCTTTTCTTCTAGCCTTTTTGCACAGTATTCCAATTTTGAGCTGTCTACTTTCGATGCTACGATTTTGCACGAATTTGGAAGTGTAGAGTTGCTAAAAATAAAGTCTGCGTCTGCTTTGCCAATTGGCCTGTTACATCTTTTTATGTGGTGTGGAACTTTTTTTGCATTGTTTTATGCAGCCACTCGAAAAGCGCCTGTTTTTTTAATTTCTGGATTAGCGTTAGCTGTGCTGGCGTGTTATTTTCTCCCATTTTTTAATACATACGTGTCTCTTCGTTCTGTGGGTTTTTGTTATAAGCTGATCTATTTTTCGTTGGTGGCTTTTCTTCTCTATGGTGTTTTTAGGAGTTCGCTGAATGATTTTTTGAAGTATTGCCTTTTTTTAGTCCCAATTTTTGCGCCGGTTGCTTCTGCATATGTGTACAACCCATTTCAACAGTCTTTTAATATGCTTATTCCAGCTTTTTTCTTGGGGACTTCATTGCTTTTAGGAGCGTTTTCTTTTTATAAGCTGCTCCCTAGGACTCAAAAAGAGTTTCAAGAAAAAAATAAGGTTATTCACGCAGAAGATGTTTTCCTTTTGTTTTCTCTTTCTGGGGGCTTATTTTTATTTGATACGCTTTTAAACTTGATTCGGAAATATGCAGGTATTGGCCTCACTTTTTCTGAAAAGAGTAAGATTCTTTCTACCAGTGCAACACTCGATTTTTATGCGGTTGTTTTAGGGTGTGTGATTGCGTTTGTTTTTTTTCGAAACCCAAAGAAAAAAGCTGAAAGTTCCAGCTTTTTAACCGGTGGGGTGGTTTTTTTATCCGCAGTTTTATTTCTTTTTGTTTGTAAATGGGGCGTTTTTTCAGAAAGTAAGCAAATTTTATCTGTTTTAAATATAGTTGGTTTTGTTCTAAGAGAGCTGGTTTTTATCGCGGGCTTTTTTTACTTAATAGCGCGGTATAAAGGTGTAAATTTATTAAAGATAATTTGCTGTTTTGTTGCCGTTTTGGCGTCTTTAACTTTTTTAAAATCGTTTGCTTTTTTTATTCAACGGCTGACAGTATCTGTGGGGTTGAACATGACCTTTTTTAATTCTAAAGAAACCTTGTTTTATTTCCCCTCTTTGGCTGGGTATTTGCTTTTGAGCACGTTCATTGTTGTGGGAGGCTATTTCTTCGTAAGAAGCAAAAAACGTAAAGGGATTTGGCGTTGATTTTTGGCTTTCTTTAAGGCTAACTGACTTTAATATTTAAAAGGAAAAGAGATGAAATCAATTCCAACGCGTGTTTTATTGAAACGTATTTTTTCTTTGTGTTACCCGAAGAATTCTCCAAAAATTCGTCGGGCTGTGTGGTCTGCGATTTCTTTGCTTATTGTGGGAAAAGTGTGCATGAGTTTTGCTCCTTTGGTGTTTAAAGAAGGGCTGAACACACTGGCAGAACAAAATCAGGGATATGTTTATCCTCTTATATTAATTGTGCTCTATGGCGCTCTTTATTTTTTAGGAGGTGCCCTTGCCGCTTTAAAGGATATGGTTTTCATTCCAGCCGAAATTCATGCGGCGTGCACTCTTTCATCCCGTTTGTTTCACCATATCCATGCGCTTAGTTATGATTTTCATATTCGTCGCAAAACAGGAAAGTTAATCACCATTTTTGAAAAAGGCCTTTCGGGATTGGAGCGTTTTTTACGTTTCTTTGTGTTTAGTACATTGCCGATGGTATTTGAGATTCTTTTGGTTTTTAGCTTGTTGGTGAGTTTGTATGACGTTTTATATGCACTCGTTATTTTTGTGACGTTGGGATGTTTTATTATTTTTACGCTTAAGATGGCGAATTGGCGTACGCGGCAAGTGCGTAAACTGAACGCGAAAATAAATGAAGCCAATGCCTATGCTGTTGATAGCTTAATGAACTTTGAAACCATTAAGATTTTTGGGCGAGAGATTTTGGATCAACAAATTTATGGGCAGAAGTTTCAGAAAGCACAAGGCTGGCGCAAGAAAACACTGGTTAGTTTGGGGTATCTTAACATTGGGCAGGCCAGCATTATGGGGGTAGGGCTGATCTGCTTACTTGTGATGGGATTCCAAGATGTGAAAAATGGGGTTTTTGGTGTGGGGGATGTGGTGCTTCTAAATATGTACTTGATCCAGCTCTATGTACCTTTGTCAAATCTGGGGTTTAGCTATCGAGAAATGAAAATGGCCTTAACGCATATTGAGCAGGTGGAAGAGCTTTTAGAAGAACCCTTAACGGTGGTGGATCATGAAGGAGCTCAGCCTTTAACCGCGGGTGGAGGCATGGTGCGATTTGAGGGTGTTTCTTTTAACTATCCCAGCCGGGAAGATGTTTTGAAATTCATCAGTTTTACGATTCCAGCGAAGAATAAAGTGGCTATTGTGGGGCAAAGTGGATCTGGGAAGTCGACGTTAACCCGCTTGCTGCTGCGGTTTTATGAGCCAACGAGGGGGCGTATTACCATTGATGGGCAGGATATTCAGTCTGTGACACAAGAAAGCTTGCGGGCAGCGATTGGTGTTGTGCCTCAAGATATTGTTTTGTTTAATACCAGTATTTTTGACAACATAGCCTTTGCGCGGCCAGAAGCGTCTGCCGAAGAGGTTGAAAAGGCGGCGAAAGATGCGTTGATTCATGACTTTATTATGACGCTGCCTGACGGATATCAAACGGTGGTTGGAGAGCGTGGGTTGAAGCTGTCTGGCGGGGAGAAACAGCGTGTGGCTATTGCGCGACTTATTTTGAAACATCCAAAAATTTTTGTGTTTGATGAAGCAACATCGTCGTTGGATACGCGAACAGAAAAAGAGATTCATGAGAATATTTCGTCTGTTTCAAAAGGGTATACCACCCTGATTATTGCGCACCGTCTTTCAACAGTGGCAGATGCCGATATGATTTTGTTTATGGAAAAAGGGGAAATTGTGGAGCAGGGAACCCATCGGCAGTTGCTGGCTAAAAAAGGGCGGTATTACGGGTTGTGGCAAGCCCAGAAAAAAGAAGAAGAAAAAGAACTGCGCAGTGAGGAGACGTGAGGGTGAATGGAGGTTTATTAAAATTAATTTTTCTGTGGGGGATTCTTTCCTCACAGTGTTTTTTTTGTTGGTCTAATACCGTTGATTTTTCAGAGAAAATGGCAGCTAAAAAGAGAGGGTGTGCTCAGGACTCTACAAAACCGTATGGATATAAAGGCATAACACTTACCCTTAATAAGGGCCAAAAAAAGCTTTTGGAGACACTTAGCATTAACAAAAATAGTACATATGATAATTTTGGAGCGCTCGATCAATTGCTTCAGGGAGCGCAGGATTTTATTCACCACCTTGGAAACTCTTCTGATCAATCGAAAAAGGTGGCAGAGGTTCTTTTGGATATTGCTCAGCAGATGATACAGATTTCTGGCCATAAGGTAGGGTGGATTTCTATTCGTGCGTATACACCAAGTTCGAGGTTCCGTATTCCTAGGTGGCACACGGATGGTGATTTTTTTATGGATGATTCTAGAGGAACGCAAACAAAGCTTATTATAAATCTTAAGGGGGATGGGACTTATTTCCTGAAAGCTTCGGATACCTTTAAAAAGAAATTTTTAGATCTAGAAGAAAAGTTGATTAGGGAAAATACAGAAATGGAAGAAATGCGCTTTCAGTTAAGTGACCTTGTTAACCAGAACCAGGAAGAGGTGTCTATTTATGAGCTTCCTGTGTATGAAGCTGCCGAATTTAATGTTGGTCAAGGAGTTCATTCTGCTATTCATTCAGAGCCTGATTTTAAACAGCCTCGTCTTTTTATGTCTGTGGTTGCAGGATCTCCTGAGCAAATAGAGTCTCTTCGAAAAAGGTGGAAAGCTGACGTTACGCGGTTAAGTGGATAACTTTAAATCTTTTTTTAATTCAGGATTCCAATAAAAATATCCACACCGGTTTCTTTATAAACTTCGTAGTCAGTTTTAAAGGCGCGCTGGGGAGCTTCGGGTGTTTTGAAAAATGCCCAGACGTCTTGCCAGCCTTGAATCACACTGTCAGGGACAGGCCCTTCAAAAGAAAATTTGAGATAAGTGCCTGGTTCTAGAGAAGCCTTTTGGAGGGATTTTTCTGGGAGAGAGTCAGGGCATGGGCCTACACCAGCTGTCACTGTATAGGCGCCGGTTTCATCGTTTTCGTACTGAGAATAAATGCCGTAAATAGCCAAGGAATTTTGATGGGCGTAAGCATCTAGACCGTGTTGATAAAAAGCTTCCCAGAGGCCAGGTATTTTTCCGTTTCCTGAAAATTCTAAGGCTGTTGAGGTGACTGCTTGAATGCCTAGAACAGGGGTTTCTTTTTGGCTGGAGAGTTTTGTATAAGACAGCATGGGGTGACTTTTAATTGATTCTTTTAAAGTATCAAAAACGGAAGAGGGATAATACCTTAAAATTTATGGGTTTTATTCTGGATACGGATGCATTAAAACTAAGTTTAAGACAATTTACAGGAGATTTGAATGAGCGTTCTTGTTGGCCAGCAGGCCCCAAACTTTACCAGTGTTACTGTGATGCAGGATAACAGCATCAATGAAAATTTTGACTTAAAATCTTATTTGGGTGGAAAAAAAGGGTTTTTATTCTTTTATCCCCTGGACTTTACCTTTGTGTGTCCGTCAGAGATTTTGGCGTTTCATAATAAAGCAGAAGAGTTTGAAGCAAAAGGAGCAAAAATTGTGGGTGTGAGTGTGGATTCTCAGTTCACGCATTTGGCTTGGCGGAATACGCCTGTGGAAAAAGGTGGGATTGGCCAAATTAATTTCCCTCTTGTTGCGGATTTAACAAAAAATATTGCACGGAGTTATGATGTGCTCATTGATGAGTCTGTTTCATTACGGGGTGCTTTTTTGATTGATGAAGAGTTTGTTGTGCGTCATCAGGTTGTGAATGATTTGCCATTGGGCCGTAATGTGGATGAAGCCTTGCGTATGGTGGATGCCTTAAACTTCCATCAGGAAAATGGAGAAGTGTGCCCAGCCAACTGGCGTTCTGGAAAAGAAGGGATGTCTCCGACGGCTGAAGGCGTTCCACACTATCTTTCTCAGAATGCATCAAGCCCCTAATTACGGGGCC
>CAYGMA010000062.1:0-4789 GCA_964351045.1 uncultured Holosporaceae bacterium
AGGTACATTGCGTTACCTACATCTCTCATATAGATACTCTTTTTTTGTTTTCAAGAGGGGAACGGTATTTTTTTGAATTAAGGGGCGTATTTTGGGAAAGTCTCTTGGAACCTTGTAGGAGAGGATATAAAAAAAATAGAGCTGCGCACATCTATGACTGGATTCCGCGATCAAGTCGCGGAACGTAGAGGGGGGGATAAAGAGGTGGAAAGACATAAGAATGGGTAAAAAAACTGTTCTGCGGGCTCAGTCTACCAATTCTTTGGAAGGCTTTTGGATTCTTATTGAGACCGAGCAGTTTATTTTAAACATCAACCCTGAGGCATCAATCCCGTCTCATCTGCTAAGAACTTATACAAGCTCTAGTTAAGTGTTGAATATTTCTTAAAACATTTCTATTATCAGTGGGCAATAATTAAATAGAATGAGTTTAAATGTCTAAAGAAGATTTGATTGAATTAGAAGGCGAAGTCATGGAGCTTTTACCCAAGGCCAACTATCGTGTGAAGCTTGAAAACGACCATGAGGTGACAGCGTATGCCTCTGGCCGTATGCGCAAGAATCGTATCCGTGTTTTGGTGGGAGATAAAGTAACCGTTGAAATGACCCCTTACGATTTGACAAAAGGGCGGATTTCTTTCCGTCATAAATAGCACCACCCTATTCGGAGAGAGTCGACCCAATGGAGCACTTAGCTGGTTTTATTTTAGCATCAGGATCAGCTGCTCGGTTTGAGATTCTCTCTAAGCTTGGATATCCCATTAAGAAAGTTGCGCCTCAGGATGTTGATGAGACACCGTTAAAAGGGGAGCTCCCTCGAAGCTATGTAAGGCGGATTGTGTGCGATAAAATGCGTGCGGCTAGTGAAGCCTATCCAGAGGATGTGATTTTAGTGGCTGATACCATTGTGATGCTGGGACGGCGCATTCTTCAAAAAGCAAAGGATGCAGAAGAGCAAACGCAATTTATGCGGTGGATGTCTGGGCGCCGGCATCAGGTTTTGACGTGTGTGTGTCTTTATAATCCCAAAAAGCAAAATCCTTTTTCAGAAAGACTGGTTTCTACCTTGGTTCAGATGAAGAAGCTAACGGATGCTGAAATTGAAGCCTATGTGACGTCAGGGGTGTGGAAAAAATGTGCAGGGTATCGCTTTAACTGGCTCTTTCAAAGTTTTGTGAAACGGATGGATGGGTCTATTTCGTGCATAGCGGGGCTCCCTGTTTTTGAAACAAAGAACTTATTAGAGTCGGCTGGTTTTTGTGTTTCTTCTTCCGGTCAACAGGAAAAGGCCTAAGTTGATGCGGCGCGTGATTGTCGAACAACGAGGCGCAGGATACATAGGCCTTGTTTGTCAGGGATCAAAGGTGGTGGATGTTCTTGTTTTTGGGCCGCATATTCCTTTTTCTCAGGTGGGGAAATGCTTTAAAGGGCGCATTCTTCAGAAAGGCATAAAAGAAAACACGTATTTTGTGCAGTCACCTTTGCCTCATCAGACATTGGTTTCTGGCGTTAAAGTCCCGCTTTCTGAGGGGGCGCCTCTTCAGTTTCAAGTAACGCATGATTTAAATTTGAAAGAACCTCATAAAGGCTATAAAGGCCGTTATGTGACAGAAGAGGTTGTTGATTCTCCCTCTGATTGGCTTGAAGACGCGTTAAAACGGATGGGGCCTGTTGACCAAATTCTGCATAACAGCGTGCCTTTGGCGCTTCTTTTAAAGGAAAAGGGGGCGGATGTGCCTCTTGTCTTTAAATCAAGTGCGCAGTTGTTCGAAGAAGAAGGGGTGCAAGAGCGCTTTGAGGAATTATTGAGTTCTGACGTTCTTTTGGATGGGGGAGGCTCTATGACCCTTGAGACAACGCATGTTGGTGTGTGCGTGGATGTGAATACAAGTTCTAACACTTCTGGAACACGGTCTTCTGTGAAAAAGGTGAATGGAGCAGCTTTAAAGCAGCTCGTTGAAGAGATTCCTTTGCGTGCTTTAACAGGCCTTATTTTGGTGGATTTTGTGGAGTTTGAGAAACGAGCTGATCAGTTCCATTTTTTAGAAACGCTCAAAAAAGAAATGGCTTTGATCGGAGGATCTGTTTTAGGATATACTCGAGGCGGACTTGTTGAGATTACACGTCCGCGTAAAGGCTATTCTTTGCAAGATTTGATGGCTTTTATAAAGGAAAACGCATGACACAAAAATGTCCTATTTGTCGAAGCCCAACGGAAAAAGAAGTGCGCCCGTTTTGCTCAAAGCTGTGTAAAAATGTGGACTTAAACCGCTGGCTTTCGAATCGCTATACATTGAAGCCAGAATTTTTTGAAAAAGAAGTCGTTCAGGATTTTTCTGAAACTTCAGATAAATCAAAGGAATAGTTGGGGCATCTTTTTGTTTTTCCTTATCTCCTCTTGAAAAGAGAATTTTTTTTCCTATTTAAAGAAAAAAATCTTTTTAGGATGCGTAGAAACTGGACGACAAAAGAAGTTGAAGAACTTAGAAACCTTTATAAAAAAGGGTTTTCTGCGCCAGAAATTGCGCGTGTTCTAAAGCGATCTTATCAAAGTGTTAATCGTGCTTTGAGTCGTTATGATCTTCGAGGGGAAATTAAAGAGACACAAAAAGAATTCTTTTCTGTTTCTGCCCCGATGGTTTCTTTAGGGAATACTCTTCTTCCTTTGCGGTATGAAAAAATCAACCCTCTTTCTGTTTCTTCTCAGGTTCAGAGCCTATCTTATTTATCACCCCTTTTTCCTTTGTCTCCAAAGAGGAAAAAATTAAACATCAAGATTGAAAAGAGTCAGCCTGTTCAGTCAAAAGAAAAGCATCTTTATGGGGCGTTAAAAGAAGAGATCACTTGGGCACATGCAAAAACGCCATTACGAATTTTGCCTGTAAAAAAAACCGCTGGGTTAACTTTTTATTATGTGCGTGATTTAACGAATTTGGATTCAAAGCATTACCTTACAAAAGTTGCTCTTTTGAAGCTTTTAAATACCCACCGAAAAAAAATGGACCTCCCGCTTTATCTCACACCATGATACACTCAAAAAAAATAGCGTTTTATGAGAAAGATTTTAATGCAGGTTGGTGTTCTTTTTTGTGCGATTGCGCTTTTTTATAGTGTGCCATCTTTTTCTATTACGTTGGAAAATATTGTAAAACATCAAAATGATGAGTTTAATGCCCTAAACACATTCTGCGATAAAAAGTGTTCTAATTGTCAGTTTAGCAGCAGCTATTGCCGGCATATTCTTTATGCGGCTTTGGGAAAGATGTGTGAATCTGAAAAGAAAGAGAATTGTTTCTTTTTATGGGCGCAGCTTTCAGAAGAATGTGAGAAAAAGTGCCCTATGCTTTAAATGGAAAGCGAACGCCTTGGCTGACGGCAATGCCTAAAATGATAACAGCCGTTCCTAAAAGCGACAGAAGAGCGCAGTATTCATTCAGACAAACATAGGCGCCACTAATGCCAAAAATGGGTGTGAGGAGCAAATATGGGCCAACCTGTGCTGTTTCATTTTGCGCCATCACAAGACCTAAAAAGCCATAGGCACTGATGACAGTTATTGCCCCTGTTGTAATAAGGAAAATAACGTAAGGCGTTAAAAGGGATAAGATGTTTTCCCAGGGTGCGGTACCCTCAATAAAAAGTGAAAGCAGACCAAAAGGAATGATGGATAAAAGGTTAAACCATCCTACAAAAGAGAAGGCTTCTTTGGTGGTAAGGTTTTTGTAGCCTCTGAGGGTGATGATTGCAAACCCTGATGATATAGCGGAAATAAGCGCAAATAAGAACCCAAGGCCACTATTTACTTCCAAAGCATTATTGCCAATTAAAAGAACACCTAAGAAAGAGAGGAAAAGCCCTCCGGCTTGGCGAAGGGATAATTTCTCGCGGAAAATTAAAAGAGCCAGTAGAACGGCAAAAAGGGATTGGGTTTGTAAAATAACGGTGGACAGCCCAACGGCAAGGCCGACTGTTACAGAGGTGTATAAGGCTGAGATCTTAACGCCGTGTGCAAGGGCAAAGGCTGATGTGATTCTTAGGGGGTATCGTGTTTTTGGAAAAAAAAGAAGTAAGAAGCTCAGTATAAAACAACGCAATGTGCAAAAAAAGAAGAGGGGAATGTGGTTCAGAGTGAGTTTTACGATGGAGGCATTGATGCCCCAAGAAAAGGCTACAAGAATAGCCATGATGATAAAGCGTTTTTTCATTAAGTAGGCTCTTCAAAAAATGAGTTAATTTCAGCTTCTGGCACCTGCTCTGGTGACGCGTGAAGCCAGTTGGGTGCTTGGCATTTATCAATTAATTTAGCGCGCACACCTTCTGTAAAATCACCGTGTTTGAAAAAATGTTCTCCGAGACGTTGATCCATACGATGGACTTCTTCTAAAGAATATTGTTTTGATTTTCTTAAATAAGCAAGTGTGACGCACAGACTTAAAGGGCTGTTAAGGTCTATCAAGTGTAGGATGTTGTTCACCCATTTTTTTTCAGCAGGATGAGATGTAGTTCTGAACCAATCTTCTGTCGCGTTTATTATTTCAGGAACTGTTTTGTGGGAAAAACAGTCAGAAATCTTACCAGAAAAAGCTTCTAAAGGGCTTTCTTCAGGAGGATGCATGGCTAAATTTTCTAACAAAATGTCAATGACAGCTGCGGCATTTTCTTCTGTAGGCGCTTGTTTCAGCCCTTGAAGGAAGACCGGAAGGGTTTCTGAGTTAAGGTAATGTGTTGCAAGGCCTGTGTAGAGAATGTCGGAAGGGGCGGCTCGATACCCACTCAGAGCCATAAGGTA
>CAYGMA010000062.1:4799-6796 GCA_964351045.1 uncultured Holosporaceae bacterium
GCCTGTGTAATGAGGGCATTTATTAAAAAAATAAATAAGCCCAACGTCTGGAAAAAGTCCAATAGCAGCTTCAGGCATAGCCCAAGAAGAGGTGTTGGTTGCGAGGCGATAGCGACAATGCATGACTAAGCCCATGCCGCCGCCCATAACTAAGCCAGATCCAAGAGCAATGGTTGGTTTTGGATAATGCCGGAGCGTTGCGTTCACTTTATATTCTAAGGCATGAAAGGCTTTGGCATCAGAGGCACGGTTTTCTTTAAGAGCGTGATAAACCATTTTTATATCACCCCCAGCACAAAAAGCTTTTGGAAGAGCGCTTTGTAAAACCACGACTGAAACTGACGGGTCTTCTTTCCATGCTTCGAGAACGTTTAGCAAAGAAAGCGCCATATCATAGTTGACGGCATTGAGTGCTTCTGGGCGGTTGAGTGTGATGAAGCCGACACCGTTTTCAACTGAAGAAAGAATTAAAGGATTAGAAGGCGTCATTTTTGCTCCAAGGAAACGCGGCCTGTTAGGGCGGTGTTTAAGGTGCCTTCATCAAGGTAATCTAATTCACCTCCCATGGGCAGACCAAACGAAAGGCGAGAGATTTTAATGGGATGATCGGCAATTTTTTCTTGAACGTAAAAAGAAGTTGTTTGCCCTTCTAGGGTTGGACTGAGAGCGAAAATAACTTCTTTAAATTGACCTTCTTCAAGGCGTTTTTTAAGACCGGAAATTTTGAGATGCTCAGGCCGCACGCCGTCTATGGCAGATAAAAGGCCGCCAAGAACATGATAATTTCCTTTGTAGTTATCTCCTCGTTCTAAGGCCCATAAATCTTCAACCGTCGCGACGAGACACAAAAGAGATGGGTCTCTCTCATGGTCTTGGCAAATGTGACAGGGTTGGAGGGTATCGTAGTTTCCACAAGTATCACAGATGGTGACAGCGGTGTCTACGTCTTGGAAAAGCTGCGCAAGGGGCTTGAGAACGTCTTCTTTTTCTTTGATGAGATGCAAGGCTAGGCGCCGACCAGAACGCGGCCCTAACCCAGGGAGCTTGCTGAGTTTTTTAATGAAAGCCTCGAGCAATGTATCTGTCATGGGCTTGACTTAAAACGGAAGCTTCATACCGCCTGGCAGGTTCATGCCCCCAGTAACGCCAGCCATTTTTTCTTGAGACTTTTCTTCGCCTTTTATTTTTGCATCATTAAATGCAGCAATGAGAAGATCTTCTAAAATTTCTTTTTCAGAGTCTTTACATAAAGAAGGATCAATGGACAGGTTCTTTACAGTTCCTTTTGCCGTTGCGGTAACTTTAACCATGCCGCCACCGGCAGTGCCTTCAACCAATTCATTTTCTAGTTCTTCTTTAACTGTTTCTAATTTGCCCTGCATTTCTTGGGCTTGTTTCATGAGGTTATTGAACCCTTTCATCATGATTAATCCTCTCTTCTATGTGTTTAACGTGCGCGTTTGGAAACACGTTTTTAAATTTTCTAAACGTATCACTTTTTTCATACTCTTGAAGTCTTTTTTTTTCACTTTCTTCTTGTTTTTGGGCGAGGGATTTTCCTGTTTGGCCGTTGGTTATCTCTACTGTCCAAGAGGTTCCTTGCCATTGCGTTAATTTTTTTTGGAGATTTTTTTCAAAATCAGTCGGTAGAGGCTTTAACGCACTGTAAACAAGTTTGTTGTTTTCACAGGAAATGACAGCAATGGAGTGAGAAAGATGAGACGCAAGCATGGGCTCTTCTTTTTCATACGCTAACGCTACCAATTCTTCATCTGTTAGAGAAGAAGGAGCGTCTTCTTGTGCTGGCTTTTTTGACGGTTCTGTTGGTGTTTTGACTTCTAAGATGGTTGTGTTTTGATCAGAAGAGGGCGGCTTGGTTTCTTTTTTTTGCGGTGTTTCAATAGGCTCTATTTTTGAGAGGACTGGTTTTGCGCAGACATTAGTCTTTTTTTTTTCGCCCTCAAGATAAGACAGTGCAACCTCAACTAGACTGGGGA
>CAYGMA010000063.1:0-6446 GCA_964351045.1 uncultured Holosporaceae bacterium
TTTATGGGCCTTAGAATTTTCTGCCTTAAGTTCACTTTATCAACAGCATCACTCACAAACCCCTCAACTAAAAAACCATTTTTTTCAAAAAGATCTTTTAGTTCGAGAAGATTATAATACTTATAGGTATAGGGGCTTGGATTAAAATCATAAAGGTCTTTATTTGCTGAGCAAATAAGAACTTTACCACCTTTTTTTAAAGCCCGGTTGCATTCGGAAATAAAAAGGTCACTCTTCTTAAGGTAATAAATCGCCTCAAAAAGGATAACGATATCTTGCGACCTATCCTTAGCCGGGATTTTTTCTGCAGGAAAAACCCTTAAATCAATTCTATCTTTATAGTAACTGTTTGCTTTTTCTAAAATATCCAGATCGATATCACCCGCCATAACTGAAGTTGCAACAGATTCAAGAAGTCCAAGGCCTTGTCCAGATCCACAAGCCACTTCAACAACACTTTTATTTTTACAAAAAGATTGAGCCCACTTATACCGGGTATAAGAGCGATGTAGCTGCTCTTCTGAGATATCTTCACCAGAAAGTTCTGTGACTGATAAAAAAGACTCTTGCATCACCTTTTCTCCACAACTTTATCTGAACCTGGAGGGGGTGTTGGAACAAGTTTTCTTTTTCTTAAAACAATTTCTGAGAGTTTTTTTTCTACTCCTTGAGCGTCCAAATAGCGTGAAATACTAATCAAAGCATTTTTCCGATTAAAAAAATTAAGAACTGTAAGCCAAATAAGATAGAGATCTAACAAGAACCCATTATGTTCAACGTAAAAAATCCCTAACCGGCTTTTCCAAGGGCGAATGAGTTGATTATAGGCGAGATCAGGATCCTTCTGGTCTGCCAAAATATCGCCTTCGTCAGAAAAAACAATAGAAGAAAAATCAGTGATCCCAGGTTTAACCGTTAAAATCTTTTTCTCTTCTTGTGTATACAAATCTGTTTCTCTTTTAACATTTGGCCTTGGCCCCACAAAGGACATTGTTCCAAGAAAAACATTAATAAGCTGAGAAAGCTCATCAATTTTATAACGTCTAATAAAATGTCCAATTGGTGTAATGCGTTCATCATTTGCTGAAGTTGAATCAACCCCAGTTTTATCAGCCCCTTTTCGCATGGATCGAAATTTGATCATTGGAAAAAGGATTCCATTTAATCCAACGCGATTTGCCACATAGAAAGGAGAATGGAAATCCGTTAGGTAAATAATAATAGCCACCGTAATAAGAAGGGGAGATAGAACCATAAGCGCTAAAAAAGAAAGGGTTCTATCAAATATCTCTTTAATCATCCCTCCCCCTTAGAACTTCATTCGTTATTGACCCAACATCATGATAATAATCTTCTTCCAAAGGTTGACTGGAGGGAGCTGGCGCAAAAGGCAGCGTAAAGCGTTTTGGCTGAGATTTGAAGATACTTGAAGGCAGTTCCTCACACACTTGTGCGATAATTTCTCCAGCTAATCCACAAGGAGACCACCCCCCATCTAATACAACAAGCTTTCCCGTTTTTTTAACGGACTGAAAAACCGCATCAAGTTTAAGAGGATTTAAGATGCGAACATCAATAACCTCTGCTGACAAGCCAGTTTTAGAAAGATTTTCAGCTATCTCAAGGCAAATTTTTGTCGTATATCCGCTGCCCACAAGCGTTATATTATCTCCTTTTTGAAGGCATTTAGCCGCCTCTAAATGAAGAGGCTTAACTGAAGGTTCTTGATAGTTTTCTTCTGTTTCATAGAGCCAACGATCATCAATGTAAACCACCGGATCATCACTCAAAACGCTTGAAATTAATAGGTCTCGAGCATCTAAAGGGGTTGCAGGCATCACAACACGCAACCCAGGCACATGTGCAAACCAAGCATGGAGGGCTTGAGAATGTTGAGCTCCTTGTTCTCCACCTCGATTTATGATGGATCGAAACGTAACATTTGGGCGAGCTTTTCCGCCAAGCATAGAAGACCACTTAGCGGCCTGGTTAACCATGGAATCCATTCCATATAAAAGAAAATCCATGCGGGGATGTACAACAATAGGTCTTTTTCCATACAAGCTCGCTCCAACACCGATACCGTTACAGGCGCTTTCAGAGACAGGTGTATCAATCACCCGGTCTTTTCCAAATTTCTTTTCAAGGTCTTTCATGGAGCTTCCCACATACCAAGGACTCCAAACCCCTTGTCCCATGACAAATACGTCTGGATAGTTTTTTAAAAGGTACTCAAATCCCTCTAAAATTCCTTGAGAATACGTAATCTTTTTAGTCATATTGGCCTGTTATCGTATATGTATATTTTTCTATTTCAGAAACGTCTGGATAAGGGGCTCCAAAAGCTTTTTCTAGGTCTAATTCCAACCCTTCTTTCACATCATTTTCAATTGCAAGAATCTCTTTTTCAGGGATGCTCTCTTTTATTAATGCCCTTTTCATCCTTAAAATAGGATCAATTTCTTTCCATTTTTTAATGGTTTCTGGATTTCTCAAAACGCCAACGTCGATATTAGGGTCAGCTCCAACGTGTCCAAGCTGTCGGTATGTAATACATTCAATAAAACCTGGTGTTTTTTCTTTTCTAATTTTTTGAATCATTTCTTGAGAAACGCGTGCAACCTCGCAAACATCATTACCATCCACAATATCTGAAAGAATTTTGTTGGCATCTGCGAACCTGGAAATTCTGTTAGAAGGTTGACGAAGGTGTAAATCTAAATGACTGGAGAACAGATTGTTTTCAACAACGAATAAAACAGGAATATCCATTACAGTTGCAGCATTTAACGATTCCTGAACAATGCCTTCTTCGCTCGCTCCATCACCAAAATAAGCCACACCAATACCTTCACTTCCAGACATTTTCGCAGCAAGTCCTGCACCAACAGCAAGAGGAACTGTTCCTGAAACAATAGGCACAGATCCTGCAAAACCATTTTCAATTGAGGTTATGTGCATAGACCCGCCCATACCTCCCGAAGCACCTGTTTTTCGGCCTAAAACTTCGGCAAAAAGTTGATAAGAGGAGCCTCCTGCTGCTAAGTAATGGCCATGAGAACGGTGGGCTCCAAAAATTCGATCTTCTTTCGTTAAAGAAAAAGAAATCCCTACAGGAGGGGCTTCTTGCCCAACACATAAATGACAGGGACAAAACACTTTTTTTTCTTTCACAAGTGTTGCAATCATTTCTTCTGTTAAACGAATCGTTAGCAACTGCTTGAAAAAATCAAGTAATTGATGTGTTGAAAAATCACGCGTATCAATGTTTTTTTTAGAAAAAATTTGGTCTATTTTATGTTGAAGTTCGTTGTGAAATTCCATGGGATTTTATTTATAAAAATTTTGAACTGACTCTATCACATAGTCTACTTCATCATCTGTTAATAAAGTACTCATGGGAATCATAAAACATTTTTCAAAGAATGTATTTGTCTTTGGCAGATCATTATTAAACCCAAGGGCTTTATGCTGGTGTATGGCTTTTCCGCTCCATTGAACCAAAGTCCCAACACCTTTTTCTTTTAAGTATGCCGTTAACTTATCTCGAGAGTGAGATTGAAGTTCATAATTTTGATAAATATCAAAATGAACTCCCTTTTCAGGGGCTGGAGGCAAAATAAGATCCTCTAAAGAGTTGAAAGCAGCGTCATAACGCGACGCAATGTCTCTTCTACGTTTGATTTCTTCTTCATATTCTTGAAGGCGCACATTTAAAAAAGCAGCTTGGAGGTTATCTAAGCGTGAATTGGTTCCCCAAATCTCAATTTCACCTGACTCTGGGTTTCTTCCATGGTCCCGAAGCATTAAAACCTTTTTAGCCAAAGCATCATCATTTGTTACCAAGAGGCCACCATCCCCAAAACATCCTAGTGTTTTTGCGGGATAAAGGCTGAAAGTTCCAAAGCTTCCAAACGTTCCAGCTGGTGTGTTTTTATATTTAGATCCAAGTGCTTGAGCGGAGTCTTCAACAACTAAAAGCCCATGCTCTTCTGCAATATTCATAATAGTATCCATATCGCAGCAACGCCCGTTTACTTGAACAGGCATAATGGCTTTTGTTTTTGACGTAATTTTGGATTTTACTGACTCTGGACACATCATTCCATCATCCGCCATATCAGCTAAAACAGGCATTGCACCTCTGAGTGCAATAGAGGCGGGCGAAGCGATAAAAGTATGTGATGGAACAATAACTTCATCGCCTTCTTTAATATCTAAAGCCATGAGCCCAAGAAGAAGAGCATTGGTTCCATCTGCAACGCCAATAGCATGCTTCACTCCTAGGAAGTTTTGAATACTTTTTTCAAATTCTTCCAAATCTTTTTGAAGGATATAAGCTCCTCTAGATGTGACATCTTGAAAAGCTTTTTGATGCTGATCTTTGTGGAGCTCAATCAATCGTGGATAATTAAAAAATGGAACGTTCATAAAAACACCGAAACTTATTTTTGTATATATTTAGATATCACTATGTTCTAAAAAAGTAAAATTATTGTTTGACTAACATGTACAATCTTTAAGTCCATAAATGAAAATATTTACTTTTTATATTATTGCTTTTAATGCAGCAATGATGCTAACTAAGTAAAGAATAAAAGCACTTATATTTATGACTTTAACACGTGATTATACTCTTTCTATTATTGGCTTAGGCTATGTGGGCCTTCCTGTGGCGGTTTCCTTTGGAAAGGCTGGATATAAAACCATTGCTTTTGATATCAACCAACACCGCATTGAGGAGTTGAAACAAGGAATTGAACGGACAAACGAGGTGGAACCTCAGGATTTAAAAGCGGCAGCTCTTACGTACACGTCAAATCCAGCGGATCTCAATCAGGCTAATTTTCACATTGTTACGGTGCCTACTCCCATTGATGATGCAAACCAACCAGATTTAACACCCTTGCGAAAGGCTAGTGAGACTTTAGGAGCAGTTCTGAAAAACGGGGACATTGTTGTCTATGAATCCACGGTCTATCCAGGGGCAACTGTTCAAGAGTGTGTGCCGATTTTAGAGAATGTCTCTGGCCTTACCTACAACATAGACTTTTTCGTGGGGTACTCTCCGGAACGTATAAACCCTGGAGACAAACAACATCGGTTTGAAACCATCAAAAAAATTGTGTCGGGGTCAACACCTGAAACGCTTGAAACTGTATCTGAGATTTATAGGTCGGTTGTGACAGCGGGTATTCATAAGGCGCCAACTTTAGAAACAGCAGAGGCTGCTAAAGTCATTGAAAATGTTCAGCGGGATCTAAACATTGCGCTGATTAACGAAATTTCCATGATTTGCCAACGTTTGGGCATTGATACCAACGATGTGATTGATGCTGCCGGAACCAAATGGAATTTTATAAAAATGCGTCCAGGTTTGGTGGGTGGTCATTGCATTGGGGTTGATCCTTATTATCTTACTCATTGCGCAGAGAAAGCTGGATATCATCCAGAGGTGATTTTATCAGGACGTCGAACCAATACGGAAATGCCTTATTTTGTGGCAAGCGAAGTAGTTAAGTCTTTGTTTAAAAACGGGTGCACGGATCGAACTGTAACAATTTTAGGATGCACTTTTAAAGAAAATGTACCAGATATCCGAAACTCACGGGTGTTTGAAATTGTTCGTGAACTGGAGAAATATGGGGTGACAGTTCAGCTTGCAGATCCTGAAGCTGACCCTGAAGAAACTTTTGAAGAAACAGGGATTCCCCTAACGCCTTTTGATCACCTAACAGCAACTTCTGCGGTGATTCTGGCAGTACCACATGAGATTTATCTTAAAAAAGAGTGGGCGCTCGCAGACCTTCTAAAAAATAGTTCGGGCATCTTTTTTGATCTAAAAGCAAAACTCCCGCGAGAAAACGTTCCAGAAAAAGTAACTCTGTGGCGCTTATAGCCTGATTAGAGCGGGAGCAGTTGTGACAAAAGATGTCAAACCCCATGCTTTGATGGTAGGAAACTCAGCACGAGCACGTCAAGTAGGTTGGGTCAGCCGTGCAGGGGAAGTTCTTCGTGACGATATGACTTGCCCACGTGAAAGAAATAACCAAAAATTCCCTTTTGGGATATCATTAAATTTCCTCAAATGATTTTTTCTTGACTCCAAACTTAATACCATTGATGTGGTTTTTCTTATCAGCAAAGAATTTAAGTGATTAATGCGATAGTGCTAAAAATCAGTTACATTAAGGATATTGTAACCAATGCTATCTAGAATGACTTTCTTTTGAATAATGAAAATAAGTGTGGGCCCTAGAGTATCTTGAATAATTTGTGTATACGCCTTGCCACCTCGCTTCAGCAAACCAAAAACATGCTTTTTGCCTACAGTACCCCAACTTCAATTTTCCTCTTTCTGGCCTCGCCAAAATAAGGCCTCAAACATCCCAAAAAAGGCTTGCTGGCTGGGCTTATGGAGCTCCCCTCAACGCCTTGGGTTGAGC
>CAYGMA010000064.1:0-6411 GCA_964351045.1 uncultured Holosporaceae bacterium
GCTAAGTTACACGCTGTATCGTCCAAAAACATATACTCAGAGCACGGGTTAGACGCATTGATGCGCCCATCTTTCGGACAGGTATGCCATTCATTAATCGTTGTATCAAACTGGATCCCTGGATCTGCGCACGCCCAAGCCGCATAACACACATCATCCCAAAGTTTTTTAGCGGAAATGTTTTTATGCAGCTTTCCATCTGTCCGACGAATAAGCGCCCACTCTTCATCATTCAACGCTTTTTTCAAAAATTCATTGCTAACCCGCACAGAGTTATTCGAGTTTTGCCCAGAAACAGTTGTGTATGCCTCAGAGGTCCAATCTGTGTCAAATTCAACCAACTCAATGTCATATTTACCTTGAGCAGAGAGTTGAAGCACACGCTGAATATAGTTATCTGGAATTAAGGCACGCTGAGCGTCTTTAATAGCAGAGCGAAGAGCAGGGCTTTCTTTCGGATCAGAGGTCTCTTCTTCCTTACAAATATCAAGAATGGCTTTCAACGTTCTTTTGAGTTGCTTTGACCCAGCCACAAGAGCTGCCACTTTTTGCTCTTCAATCACTTTCCAGTTCACATATTCTTCAATATCTGGATGATCAATATCAATGGTCACCATTTTAGCTGCACGGCGGGTTGTTCCGCCAGATTTAATGGCTCCTGCAGCGCGATCCCCAATGCGAAGAAAACTCATCAACCCAGAGGATTTCCCACCTCCAGAAAGATTTTCGCCACTTCCCCGCAACGCTGAGAAATTACTTCCCGTTCCAGAGCCAAACTTAAACAAGCGCGCCTCACGAACCCACATATCCATAATACCTTGCGGGCCAACCAAATCATCCTTAATGCTTTGGATAAAACACGCATGTGGCTGAGGCCGTTCATAAGCACTGGTGGCCTTCATCATTTTCTCGCTCTCTGGATCCACATAATAATGCCCTTGAGCTGGACCAGTAATACCATACGCCCAATGCAACCCTGTGTTAAACCACTGTGGAGAATTAGGCGCTGCCATTTGAAGAGCTAAGATACGGCGATTCTCGTCAAAAAAGCTGCGCGCATCTTCTTCGGAATCAAAATAATTTCCCTTCCATCCCCAGTATGTCCATGTTCCTGCCAAACGGTCAAACACCTGGCGCGCATCTGTTTCGCCGCCAAACCAGTCTTCTTCTGAAAGCCCCTCTGCTTTCATTTTTTCTTCATCAGGCATCCGGCGCTGCAACCAAGCTGGCACGCCTTTTTCAGCAACAGGTTTTGTATATTTAGGAACGCCCGCTTTTCTAAAATATTTCTGAGCGATGATATCAGCTGCAACTTGAGACCAAGAGTCAGGAACCAAAACATTTTCAGCTTTAAAAACAACAGTTCCATCAGGATTTCGTATTTCAGACGTTGTTGATTTAAACTGAATATTCTCGTAAGCATCCTTTAAAGTTTTGGTAAAAAATCGGTCAAATTTCATAGCTAGAGTCCCTTTCCTAAGCCTGTTTTAAATAAAAAGTCAGCCGCGCCAACGCATTAAATTAAGAACTTTTAAAAAGTTCAGAAAAAACAATATATTGTGTTTTTATTATTTTTTATATCAATATATAGTTTGTTTATACCGAAGAGAGAGCCTAAACGCAAGCTTTTTTTCTTGAAAATTTTCGCATTATATGAGTGAATAAACGCATGAGTTCTTTTATTGAAAAACTACACACAAAGCTATTAGAAAATTTTTATCTGTGTCAACGTATGGGGGCAGATTCTTTTGGAAATACGTATTACGAGCGTTTGTCTAAAAATGCAAGACCTAAAAGATGGGTTCTTTATAAAGGACGCGCTGAAGGCTCAAAAATACCGCCTGAGTGGCATTTATGGTTGCACCACACAACCGCCTCTCCACCTCAAAAACAACGGGCTTATCCATGGCAAAAACCGCACCAGCCCAACTTATCTGGAACAAGCCACGCCTACAAACCTGCCCCGTCCAGAAAAAAACCTGCATATCAGGCATGGACACCTAATGAAAATAAGCTATAGTAAATTGGATGTTAAAAATAAGAGAGAGCTATGCAATCACAGTTTGTTGAAGCCTTAGTTGGCGCATTTGTTTTAGGATTAGCGTGTTTTATCCTTTGGTTTGGGTATACAGCATCAGGGAAATCTGCTGAGCACGGCTACACTCTTTCCGCCTTCTTCAACCGCATTGATGGGATTTCCGTTGGAAACGATGTAAAAATGAGCGGCATCAAGATTGGCACAATTAAAAGCCAAAAAATTGACCAAAAGACTTACATGGCAGAAGTTATTGTCTCCGTTAATAAAGACATCAAAGTCCCAGATGATAGCTCCATTGCCGTTGTAAGCGATGGGCTTTTAGGAAATAAATATCTTGATATCTCCCCTGGTGGATCTGAAACAAATTTCAAACCAGGCGATACCATTGAACACACACAATCCTCTGTTAACTTAGAGTCTCTCATTGGCCATCTTGTATTTAATCAAGACAAGAAAAAAGCATGAGCCTCGCTAGGATATTTTTTATTTGCGTTGCTCTTACAGCTTTTACAGCTTCATGTGAATCCACTTCCCAAACTCCAACGATTTCAACAACCCCTCACCTGTCCCACCCAGGCGTTCTCTTAAGGGTGTTAGATAAATTCACAAATGAAAAAAAAGAAATCAAAACCCAGCTAGGCACCCCTGTATCTATAGGAGACCTAACAATCACGGCAAAAGCCTGTTTCAGCACACAACCAGAAGAAGCCCCTGAATCCACTGCTTTCATTACAATTACCAATGAAAAAACGCCACCAACAAAAGAGGCGCCTTCTATTTCTGAAACGGTTTATGAAAACTGGATGTTTTCCAGCTCTCCAAGCATCACCCCTTTTGAGCACCCTCAATATCACGTCTCCATTGTCTCATGCCTTTCAGAAAACAACGCCACAAAAGAATAACCGCCTTCGCTTTTAAGAATCTTTTACCTTGAAGTCAGGGCTTAACTTCAGTAGATTGAAGTGGTTTGCAATAATAATACAAAGGAGGTTCAAAACCATGTTCAAACAATTATCCCTAATACTCGCACTAATAAGTATCGTCCTTTCTGGATGGGCTGTTTATAAAGTGAATAAGAAAACCGATTCAATTGACTCTGAAGAGGGTGGAAAAAATTATGTCGCCATTGTCGAAGACGTCTTTAATCAAAAGCCTGAGATTGTTTTAACTGCCTTTGAGAATGTTCAAAAAAGAGCACGTTTAAAACAAGAAACAGAAAGAAAAGAAGCTGTTGCGAAACACCAAGAAAAAATTTACGGCTACGAAAATGATCCCATGTCAGGAAACCTAAAGGGTGACGTAACAGTTGCTGAATTCTTTGACTACCGTTGTGGATACTGCCGAAAAGCTTATGGTTACTTACATGAAGCTGTAAAAAATGATGGAAACGTCCGCATCGTTTATAAAGAATATCCTATTTTTGGGGGAGAGCCACTTCTAGCCAAAGCAGCATTAGCGGCTCACTTGCAAGGAAAATATGACGATATTCATAAAGCTTTCATGACATCAAAAGGTCATCTTGATATGGCTGAAGTTCTAGACATCGCAAAGCGTATTGGCCTCGATGTTGAGAAGTTCAAAAAAGACATAAAATCTCCAGAAGTTGAAAAAGAACTCAAGGAAAACATGGAACTTGGTCAAAAACTAAAAATTGATGGAACCCCTGCTTTCATCATTGGTGATAAAGTCATAGCAGGTCTTTTAAGTGTCGATGACCTTGAAAAGAAATTTAAGGATGCGCGCAACAAAAAAAGCGATAGCTAATTAACGCTTTTTTTATCCATTTAGACCAGGGGAAGGAAATCATTTGATTTTCTTCCTCATTTAATTTACTTCCTTAATCACCAAGCGGATGATTTTATGAGCAAAAACAATCAAGCAATTCCCTGGCTTCTCGCATGGAGCCTCATTCACACGCTCTCTATTTCTCTTTCAAAGGCATTAGACCCTTCTATTAACACACTCACCATTGTCTTTTTCAGAACGTTTTTTGGCCTTATTTTCCTCACACCAGCTCTCATAAGAAGCGGCTTCTTAAAAACATTAACCCCCAAAGAACCTCTTTTAATATCTGGCCGTGCATTCTTCATGCTTCTCTCCATGTGGTGCACCTACACAGCTTACAGAACGCTTGATCTTTCAGTCGCCACAACCATTGGATTCACGCAATCCATCATCATGGCAACACTCGCTGCTTTGATTTTAAAAGAGCGCGTTTCTCTCAGACGCTGGGGCGTCATCTTTGCCGGCTATGCCGGTGTTTTGTTTTTCACAAAATCTTCTGGGCACTGGCAGTTTCAAGAAAGTCTTTTCATTGCATTAGCGGCAAACATCTTTGCAAGCTTGGCCATTATCACAACAAAAAAGCTCACAGAAAAAGAGAGCCCTCTCACCATCATCGCAATTCCTTTGATTGTTATCATGCTCACAACCGCCGGGGCCAATACGTATATTGGCTGGAATATTCCGTCAGGACAAACACTTCTCATTCTTGTGGTGATCGCAGGCGGGCTAACTTTCACACAGTATGCTTATGTTAAGGCGCTCACCTATTGCCAAACAAGTTTCTCTGCTCCCTTTCAATACTTGCGTTTAATTATAGCAATTCCTATTGGATGCCTTTATTTCTGTGAAATACTAACTATTAACAAAGTAATAGGATCTCTAATTATTATATTGAGCAATTTTTATTTATTAAAAAGCAATAAAGCTTGAAAAAGAGTAGATTTTATTAGATTATCTTTTTTAAACCAATAACTGACAATGAATTATAGACTTCCCGAGCTTTTAAGTTTTTTTATAACTCTTACGATCTCTTTTGTTCTATATTATCAGCAATCTCAGCATATTCTTCATAAACCTACGTCGTCAAAAGCACCGATTGAAGCAGAGAGTGATCAAGAAGATGCCTCTGAAGAGTCTATTGTCGCTGAGGAAGCGCCCTCAAAAAAAGAAGAAATCCCTCTCCCCCCTCCGGAACCTTCTGTCATCACAAGTGAGCAACGCGTTAAAAAAGGAGATACGCTTTACACCTTCTTCATTCGCCATATTTCACAAATAGATGATGTTCAGCGCATCATTCATCTTCTAAAGAAAAACAAGCAACTCAAAAAGTTTAAAGCCGGCACAGAATTTTCATTCACCTTCACCAAAACAGCTCCTAAAAACCAACAGTTAAAGCAGCTTATATTCTATATCGGAAAAGAAAAATTCAGCATTTTCAGAAATAACACCAGTGACGAATTAAGCTTCAAAAAAACAACCCTTTCTTCACATAAAAGATATTATCAGGGTGCCATCAAACATAGTCTTTTTTATGATGCACAAAAACAAGGAGTTCCAAACCTAATCATCAGCCAATTTGCCCGTTTGATTAGTAACACCGTTGATTTTCAACGCTCTATTCGCGCAGGTGATCTCTTTGAGATTTTCGCAGAAATTTTTTATGACGAAGAAACCAACAAAATTTTTCCCGGAAAACTGTATTATGGGGCTCTAAAAATTAAAACAGGGAAAAAAGACCTTTATCGTTACCAAGATAAATCAGGCCACATTTATTATTATAGCAGCAAAGCAGAAGGAACCGTTAAGCCCCTCCTCAAAACTCCTGTTCCAGGCGCCCCAATTTCAAGCCGGTTTGGCCTTAGAAAGCACCCCATCCTTGGCTATTCACGAATGCACCGCGGTATTGATTTCAGGGCTCCAAGAGGCACGCCTGTTTTAGCAGCCGGTGATGGGGTTATTTTAAAAGCATTTCGCTTCAGTTCCTATGGAAACTATATTTTGATAAAACATAACAAAACCCTCAGAACAGCCTATGCCCACCTCAACAAATTCGCCAAAGGGATCAAGCCTGGCGTTAAAGTAAAGCAAGGGCAACGCATTGCTTATGTTGGCACAACCGGGCGCAGCTCGGGCCCTCATTTGCATTACGAAATTCATGTAAATGGCAAGCAAGTCAATCCGCAAAAACTCAAACTGCCGTCTCTCCAAAAATTAAGCCCTGAAGACGTCAAACGCTTCAAGGCTCAAAAACAAAAAATTGAAGCAATGATTGCAGAGGCAAAAGCTCCTGCAGCAACTGCTTAAGGCCAGCTCACTTCAGGCGGTAGGGACATTAAAATCGCCTCCGTATTTCCATTGGTTTGCAACCCAAACCGTGTTCCACGATCATAAAGCAAGTTGAATTCCGCATAGCGGCCTCGCTTTTGTCGCTGCGTTTCTTTTTCCGATTCAGACCACTCCATAAACATCCGTCTTTTCACGATGTCTGTAAAAATGCTCAAAAAAGTTTTACCCACGGCCTGCGTAAAGTCAAAATCATCTTGCCACGTTCCAGAATTTAAGTAGTCATAAAAAATTCCTCCAATACC
>CAYGMA010000065.1:0-6129 GCA_964351045.1 uncultured Holosporaceae bacterium
CCCCCCACCCTCCACGCACCTGAGGCGTTTTAAGCGCATGCACCAAATTCACTGTTTCACTTTTGAGCTCCTTCTGAGCTGTCAGCAAATGATGAATTTGATTCTTCAGCCCTTCATAAGCCCCTACACGTGTTTTTTCCACGTCTTGTAGTTTGGTGTCAATTTTATCCAAGCTGTCTCGCATGGGTTTCATAAACTCAGAAATAGACTTCTGACGTGCATCCAAATCCTGTTGCGCCCCTTGCTGAATTTTTTCAAATGTTAATTTTGCGATATCGATAAAGTTGGTACTGTTTTTTGAAAGCGCCTCCGATGATAAATTTTGAAACGTCTCTTTTAACCGCGCTTCTGACTGCTCTAAAAGGGATAATTTTTCCTGAAAATTTTCCTGCTCCAGCTTCTGCGTTGTTTCCAACTCTGCCACACGTTTCTGAGCTAAAACCACCTCAGCCTGTAAGCTTTCAACTTTTTCCTTAAACCGTTCAGCGTCTTGCAATCGCTCTTGCAAATACAGATTTTTTTGTGCTTCAGCATTAAGTTTGTTTTTAAAAGAATTTAATTTGGCATAATTTCTAAAATGCATTAGAACACCGCCTAACAACACACCCAAAACCATAAAAACAATAGACGCTAAACTCATATCTCCACTCATATCATCTCTCTTTTTTCATTTAATTTTCCTAGTCTACCTATTATAGACCCACTCTTTTTTTCAAAACCAGACAAAAAAATCCGGCCCCTACTCTTCCATAAAAATATCCTCCTGCTCTCGTATTTATTAATTTATCCTTGCGAGAAAGCTCACCCTTCAAGTATCCTATTTCATATTTAGGATAATAAGGTAACACAGGGATGACCAAAAAACTTTATACATTAAGTGTGTGTTTTTTTTGCCTCCTTTCTTTTAACGCTAAAAGCCTCAATTTCAGACCAAGCCCTGTTGCGGTTCGAGACTCTCTCATTTCTTTTTTACACACTGATAAATCTCCCAAAATAAAAAGGCCCGCCACTGATATTGAAGAAGATGAAGTTTTATTCAGCAGCAATGAAAAAACGTTTATGCTCCATCATCTCACTGTTCAAGGCTCAACCGTCCTCAAAGAAGAAGAGATTGCCCCCTTATATGAAGATCTGTTAGGAACAGAAGTGTCCACCGCTGAACTCGGAGACCTTGCTGAAAAACTCACAGATCTCTACCAGGCAAAAGGCTACATCTTTTCACGCGTTTATGTTCCGTTTCAAAACACCACCACAGGAAACATTGTTTTAAAAGCCGTTGAAGGTTCCATTGAAAAAATCTCTTACCGATGGATTAACATGCCGAGCAACCCAGAGCTCAAAGCCCTTCTTGAGCAAATAAAAGATATCAAACCTTTTACAACCGAGGCTTTAGAAACAATTTTAACAGAAATCCAGCGCATGCCTGGATACGCCATTTCTCTCACCTTGAAGCCCTCAAAAGATCAAAAAGGTCAAGGGGAGTTAAGTGCTGCCATCACCCGGCAAGCCGTGACATACCAAGGCGGCGTTTCAGATACCATGCCACGCTCTATTGGAAAGTGGGTTGCGCAAGGTGCTGTGAATTTCAACTCTCTTTTAGGCCTCAAAGAGCGCATAAAATTGTATGGCGCCTTATACCCCACCCATAAGTTTAATAACCTTATGTTCTATGGTGGAGAGTTTGCAGTCCCCATCACACAAATGGGAACAAACTTACTGTTGCATGTCGATTTGATGAGAAACCAACCTAATTTGCTTAGTGATGGACTTGCCTCTGCACGTGGCAAACTAAAAACATATGGCATTGGCATCAGCCAAGAAATTCTAAATACAAAAGGCCTCTTATTAAAAGTTTCCACCTTAATTGATCGCAAGAAATTCACTGAAGCAACGCAAACAACAGCTGGTGTTTATTCTTACATCAAAGAAAGAGATTTAGCCCTTCGCATTACCTCAAACCTCGACTACAAAGATGACCTATGGGGTGATACAAAAGCAACCCTAACATACCACCAGGGCCTGAATGACACCTGGTCTCGAAAATTAGGGGAATCCACGCCTGGCAACTTAAGCTTCTCAAAGCTAACAGCCTATGGGGAACACCTGTATGAAATTTTAGAAGATCTTAGCGTTTTTGGCCTTTTACGTGGACAATATGCCCTTACAACCCCCATTGAAATGGAACGCTTTTTTTACGGTGGAGGCCCTTTTGCCTTTGCCAACCCAGTTGGGGCCCTTAGCGGTGACTCTGGAGTTCATGGAAAACTTGAAGTCAGGTATGGGTTTAATTTAAATGATCTCATCAAAAAACTCATCGCCTACACCTATTACGAGCACGGCCGCATCTGGAACAAAGCCTCTCGCACCGATGTTCGAAAACGTGAATCTCTCTCCGCAGTTGGTCTAGGTGTTCGAGGCAACCTGAACAACGGCTTAAGCGTTTTCCTTGAATATGGCATTCCCTTCAGAACCAAGCTCAACCAGCTTAGAATGCAAAAGAAACTATTTGCGGGAATTTCTTTTAATAACCAGTATGGATCCTAATCTTTAAACACCCCAGCCACATCCAAGCCAGCCCCATCTCTTAAAACTCTTTCCGCCTCTGGCGTTGATTCCCCAGTTTCTTGATGCAAGATTAATCCTGGCAACACTTTAAAAACCCCTTTTGTATTTTTCCTTAAAATCATTAACACCCGTTTTGCTGGGACATTTTTTTTAGGCCACAAAGGATATAAAGAGATAGATCCAAAATGAACTTTTCGGGCAGCCTCTATAAATGCGTCCACACCATCTGATGGATAAACAACATACAAAAAACCTTTGTCCTTCAGAAAAAAAGACGCAGCCTTTAACCATCCCAAAATGCCTGCATTATCAGCTGCATGCGTTCGTGCCAACGCACGCTTTTTTTCAGGGGCTGCCGTGTGCATTCCTTCTTGGTAGTAAGGAGGATTCATAGAAACAACATCCATCTTTTGCTGAAATTCTTTTAAACGCTGCTCCTGCGTTACAGAAAAAACATCTCCCTGCAAAACTGTATAAGGATGACCATGCTGCTGACTATTTTCTTGCGCATACCCACACATCTCCAGATTCGTCTCAAGACCATAAAGCATTGCTCCTGGAAACCGATAGGCCACACTACTTAAAACCGTTCCACACCCGCACCCTAAATCTAAAAGAGAGGCCCCTGATTTCAAAAAAATACTTGCCGCTAAAAAAACACTATCACTCCCAGCTCGAAACCCGTGTCGGGGTTGCTTAAGCGTAATGCGTCCTCCTAAAAAATTATCTACTGTAAAATCTTCCATTTTTTTAGCCATTTTTGTTGTCTTACTCCAAGATAATAAGCTATGGTGTTAAGATAAAAAGAACAAGAAAAATGGTAGAAGCGCTTCCTAAAAAAACAAACCATCACTCTGCTCAAGAAATTTATTCTGGGTTAAAAACCCGTTATGAACAAGACATAGATCTTCTCAACCACCTTATGCTTTCCCATGTAGAAAGCCAAATTCCTCTGATAAGAGACATTGGAAAGCACATTTTGCAAGCAGGCGGAAAGCGCATTCGACCCCTCGTCCTTTTCATGTCAGCGCGTCTTTTTAATTATACAGGTAAAGACCATTTACGTTTAGGTGCCTGTTTGGAATTTATTCACACGGCAACCCTTCTTCATGATGATGTCATTGATGAAAGCGCCACAAGACGCGGCAAACCCACCACAAATAAGATTTGGGATAATAAAGCGGCCATTTTAATGGGAGACTACCTCTTTAGCCAAAGCTTTCAGCTCATGATGGACTGCAATAATATGGAGATTTTAAAGACACTTTCTTCTGTAACTTCAGCCATCACACGCGGAGAACTAAAGCAGCTCTCAAATCTAGGAAATATTCATCTTTGTGAAAAAACATATTACGAAATCATCAGCGCAAAAACAGGAGCCCTCTTCAGCTCAGCCACACTAGTTGGATCGATTTTAGGAGGCGCCTCTGAAAAGCACCAAAAAATCATGCATGACGTGGGCATGGCTCTGGGTCAAATCTTCCAACTACTAGACGATTTATTGGATTATGGACTCAGCTCTGCAAACATTGGAAAAGACTATGGAGATGACTTTTATGAAGGGAAAATAACCCTTCCTGTTATCTTAAGTTATAAAAAAGGCACCCACAAAGAGAAAGAATTCTGGGAGCGTATTTTTGCTAAAAACAGTCGCACAGAAAAAGACTTTGAACAGGCACAGTCTCTCTTAAAATCTCACATTGTCGATTTAGCAATTTTTGATGAAACATGCAAAATCCAAGAAGAGGCCGAACAAAAGCTTATGCTTCTTCCCGACTCCCCTATTAAGGGTGAGTTTTTAGATCTATTTCAATTCAGCACAACCAGGGAGAGTTAAAAAATGCAGTTATTCTTTTTCCGGATGAAACGGCTCGTAGGCTGTTTTTGCTTCTTTTCCAATGCTTTTCAGCGCCCGATCCCGGCATGAGAAAATCCAATCAACGACATACTGCGCCAAAGGGGTTTCCATAAATTTCTTCTCAACCTTCACATAAAAAGAAACATATTCCCCTTTTACCTCAGGCAAAACAGGTTGCACATTTAACTTGTTTAAAAGCGTTGTTTCCTCTGACGCCGCAATAACGCCCACCCCCTGTTCCGCTAACACATCAACAACACGCAACCCGGTTCGAACGTAAATAATATTTTGAGAAGAAAGCGGTATTCCCAGCCGTCTCACAATAAAGTCATTCCCAGAATAATGTTCTTGGCTCATAGACGTTTGCACAATCAGCAACCGGTGTTTTAAAAGTTCATCAATACTTGTAATCTCCCCATTCGTTTTTAAATATAAATCAGACGCCCACAGCTTCTGACAAAAATCATGATAAGGAATATACGCATAATTTTCAGTATTATATTCCCAACACCCAATAAAAATATCATTTGATTTAGGTTGGTAATAATAGTCACTATCTTTTTGATGCAGAGATAATTTGATTTCAGGATTCTCATCAAGGAACTCGCGCACATATGGCGCAATAAAGCTTTCTAAAAATGTTTGCGTAGAGATAATATTAATTTTCCCAGCATTATAAACCTTCTTTGAAGTCTCCTTTATGGGCCGAAAACTCTCTGTAATCCAAATAATCTTTTCAAGCTTAGGAATCACTTCATGCCCAAAATCAGTGATCTTTACTTCTCCAGAGCCTTGCTTGCGAATAAAAATAGGGTTCTCCAACTTTTTCTCTATTTTTGATAGGATAGAAGAAAGCGTTGTTTTTGGGATGCCTAAAGATTGAGCTGCTGCAGAAATATTCATTGAATCCTTCACTGCACTCACAACTTGGGCCTCGGTTGTATTAATACAAAAATTTTTTGACATGCTACAATTCACTGTTTTCCTAGGTATAATAGTCTAATAAAATATATTTGTTAAGCAAATCAATTAGTTACAAAATAACTATTTTTTCTATTTTTTTTAGCTTCTTCAAATCCATATTGGAAAAGAAAAACAGAAAAATCCCCAAAAAAATCAATTAAAAATAAACGTTTTATTCATTTATCTTGAGCATAAAAACTGTTGACAGCTTTTTTTATGCCTATAGTATTAACGCATGCATAAACTGTTAAAGCTTGTTTTAGAGCTGTTCCTACTTAAAGTTTATGCATCTCTATAACTTAGTATATGGCTTCTTTTCATAGCCTCCCTAAAACCATTAAGCCGGGCATTGCTCGGCTATTTTTTTATTCACACAATAAAATTCGCCTTCTTTTACTACACACCCATCATAAGAAAATAGTTGAATTTCCTTCAGCTTTATCTTTTAATAAAGGAAATGAACAGGTAGAGGCCCCATGAAACACGTCAACTCTTTTATTCTCCTATGCGCATTTCTTGTAACGTCTAATATGACGGCAACAAAAGAAAAAAAATACAAAGAGCGCGCGATACACAAAGCAGCGGAAACGTTTAAACGTCAAAAAACTTGGTGGAACCCTAAGCTTTGCCGCACTGATCTAACTGTTGTTTTGAATGCTCTTCATGACGCCTCCCTAGATAGAGAAAACAAAGACTATTACACACAGTGTTTTACCAACTTCTTAAATGAAGTTGAAGCAAGG
>CAYGMA010000066.1:0-6118 GCA_964351045.1 uncultured Holosporaceae bacterium
GATCAAGCTGGAGCGTGTCATGTATGAGATCATGGCAATGACAGCGAGGAAAATTAAACTGACGATTAAGAAGCTAATGGTTTGGACGGCGTAGGCCAAATTAAAGATGCCTTTTTTCCAGTTGTAATGGTCTTCTACATGAATGTTGCCAAATTGTTGGTTCAGGCGTTTTTGCAAGGCAATAACATCAAAGGAACGACTGGGGTCTAGCTGAACATAAATCAGGGTTGAGATAGGAAGATCTCGAATGCTGTCGGAATCGCCAAACCAAGGCTCGAGGGTTTTTATGGTTTCAGCCCGGCTGGCCACGCGAAAGCTTTTTATGCCAGAGACATTTTTTAAATAATGTTCAACATCTTTCGCTTTGTTTTTAGAAAAGGGGGCTGCCAAGTGGTCAAAGGACTGTGTGGCGGGAGGAATTTCAATGGTGAGTTTATGGGAGGTGTCGCGATCCCACCGGTCAATAAGAGAATGCACCGTGATGGCAATTAAAAACACAACTGTTGCCAGGTAAATGAGGAGTGAGACGATCCACGGTGTGAGCTTTGATGCGGGATCTTTCCAAAGAGGTAAATCTAAACTGGAATAAGCCATGAGATCCTTACTTTTTCTTCCTGATGACAGCGCCGTTCTCTATGAGCAATTCATCATAGGGGAAAGAAGCTGATAATAGATGGTTGTGGGTTGCAACGACAATGGTTGCGCCGGATTTGTGTAATTGCTCAAACAGATAAATGAGGCGCATGGCTATATCATCATCCACATTTCCGGTGGGCTCATCGGCAAGAAGCAGTTTTGGGCGACTGATGATCGCACGGGCAATGGCGACACGTTGCTGCTGACCGCCAGACATTTGGGCTGGATAGGCGTGGAGCTGATCTTTTAGGCCCACCCACTCTAGGAGCTCAACGGATTCTGCCTGGCGTTTTTTGTTGTGAACGCCTTGAACCTTTAAAGGAAGAGAGACATTTTCTAAGGCGGTCAGGGTGTCAATGAGGCGGAAGTCTTGGAAGACAACTCCGATCTTGCGGCGCAAAAGAGCCCGTTGATCCATGGATAAAGTTGAAACGTTCATGCCAAAGGCACGCAATGTTCCAGACGTGGGCAATTGATCCAAGTAGAGCATGCGGAGCAAACTTGATTTTCCGGCACCGCTGGGGCCCATTAAAAACTGGAAACTGCCTTCTTCAATTTTTAGGGATAGGTCTTTGAAAAGTCTAGATTTTGGACCAAAAGAGAGGTTGAGCTTTTCCATCTCAATCAGGTGGGTTGGGGCTTTCCTCGGATTTTTTTGTGCCAAATCTTTCATGGATTTTACTATACGTTTTTTTATCTGAAAGTTGAATGGTTATTTTTTTAGGCTGATTTTTTGGAGGGGAGGGGCAGGATTTTTGGATGAGAATTTATTAAAAAAATTGAGCTTTGCGCTTTTTTGACTGGACTCCGCGATCAAGTCGCGGAGCGTAGAGAGGGGGCACCGGGGTGTAGAGGGAATAATGACTGTATATTGAGCTGCGCGCATTTATAGACTGGACTCCGCGATCAAGTCGCGGAGCGTAGAGAGGGTGAGAGACGTAGGCAAGGGGTGACTAGGACGTAGAGAGGGGGGTGCTCTAAAGTTGACGGACCACTTTTTTTGCAATAGGGTTAATGAGAACACATTTTACAGGAGAGGAGCTTCTATGCGTAACTTATTTGGACGAAAAACAAACATAGCTGTTATTGGGTTATTGATTCTTGCGCCCATGAAAAGTTTTGGGGCTTGTGGTGATATTGTTAAATATCCTACTTGCTGTAGGGTGTGGCCGCATAAGGATCTCCCTAAAGAGCATAGAGGAAAGTGGAGTGATGACGAGAGGGGTCGGCATATTCAGCTTTTTAATTTGTTAGGCGGCGAGCATTGGCGTGAATCTCATCATATGTATGAATGGTTTAATCCCTTTGGCACTAAGCTTGTTCGTAAGTTAGAAAATTGGAATGAAGGGAAACGCCCAAGAAATAACAGAATTTGTATTGCTGTTGAAGGAGGGACACCGAAAGGTTCAAAAGCTAGAGTGTGGGCGGGGGTTGAAGTTACGAATAAACTATGTCGTCAGTTGGGTGGAGAGCCTTCGAAGCAAAAGGATTGTATAGGAGTTGGATATTCGAAGCTAGTCTGGTCAAGAAATGGGAATGGCCGTATTTGGTTCCCTAAATCAACGTCAGAAGATAAGTAAAAACAGAGCGATAGCTCAAGTTTTTAAAACATCACCGTGGGAGAGTGATGTTGATTCTGAGGCCGCCGCCGGGGGCGTCTCCGAGAGAGATTTGACCTCCGTGGGAATGAATGATGTCTTGAACGATGTTAAGTCCAAGGCCGACACCACCTGCCCATCCAATGCGTCCATAACGATGCACGTTTAGAATATTACGATTCACCTCGTTATAACAAAGAACTCATTCATCTGAAAGGAATTTGTCATCGTGATACTTAAGGTTCAGCTGTCCATCCGATACCTTATAATGCTCCACTATTGAAACAACTATAGGTTCAGCAGGCAAATACGCATGAGGATTAGGACTCAGTTCGCACTGACATTTAAATACACAATTCGATTTATTCACATAATTTCCATTCCTATAAAAATTCACTTCACAATCCCGGCAATTTTTTTGTCGGTCTAATAGTGTCGGGGTCACACACTTTCCATCCGTGTTGTTCTTAACCTTGTTCTCCTTTGCCATCAGGTTAGAGGCAGAAAGAATGGCGCAAAAAGCGATTAAACTCGTTTTTTGTTTGAATAAGTTAAGCATAGTATCCTCCCAGGGTGTGTTTATAGAGTTTACTTTACAGTGTTGGTGTTCGCTTTGTCAAAAAGATTGTGGTGCGTTCTCTTTAAAAGATGAATGAGAAATTGAGCTGCGCGCATTTATTGACTGGACTCCGCGATCAAGTCGCGGAGCGATAGCTCACGTTTTTAAAACATCACCGTGGGAGGGTGATGTTGATTCTGAGGCCGCCGCCGGGGGCGTCTCCGAGGGAGATTTGGCCGCCGTGGGAATGAATGATGTCTTGAACAATGTTAAGTCCAAGGCCAACACCGCCTGTTTCAGCATTTCGAGAGGGGTCTAAGCGATAAAAGGCCTGAAAGACGTCTTGTCGCTTATCGGATGGAATGCCAGCGCCATCGTCATCAAAGGTGATGTTCAGGTGGTGGGGTGTTTCTTCATAGAAGATTGTGAGAGAAGTGGCATGCCGCACAGCGTTATTGAAGATATTCTCAAACGCGCGCTTTAAGCTTTGTGGTCGGATGGAAAGAGTGGGGTTGGGCAAGGCCTCTGAAAAATGAAAGGCGAGATCTTTTTCAGGATAATTTTTAATGATGTCTTGTAAGAAGTCTTTGAAGGCCACTTTTTTAGTGGCTTCAGAGCGATCCCCCTTTGCAAAATCTAAGTACGTGGCAACCATAGCTTGCATTTCTTCCACATCTTTTTTGAGGGCTGTGGTTGTTTCGTTTTCTGGTGCCATGGAAAGCTCGAGTTTCAGGCGGGTGAGCGGCGTGCGCAGATCATGGGAAATGCCCGCTAACACTTGGGTGCGCTGGGTGACTTGCCGTTTGATTTGGTTTTTCATGGTGTTAAAGGCATCGATGAGATTTCGAATTTCTTTCGCGCCGTGGGGGGAAAGATCTGGAACATCTTCCCCGCGTCCAAATCGTGTGGTTTGCTTCGCTAACATAGCAAGAGGTTTGATTTGATTGCGCAAAAAAGCACCGGCAATCAAAATGGATAAGAGGGTGGTGCCAAAACTCCAATAAAGAACCAATTCTGTGGTTGTGCTGAACAGACGTTTGCGCGGAAAATCCAGCTGCATCACCCCTTCTTTGAGTTGCACAAGAAGAAAGAGCTGGTTGTCTTTTTGATAAAGCTGATAGGGGTGTTTAATGGTGAGGTCAAGCTCTCGCACCAAATACCCCACAATCCAGCCTGTGTCATTTTTTTCGGTAGATAAGCTGCGGCTGGGATAAAACTTATAATCTAAATGATAATGGCTTCGAGAAATAAGGTTGAGCTCTTTTTCTGTGAACACTTTTTTTTCAAAGAGGCTGATCATCCCGCGGGAGGCGCCGGCAATATTTTGAGCCAGAAGCTTTGTGACAGAATCAAGGTGCCGGTCAATGAAAACGAAGCTTGCAACCAATTGCACTAAGATGAGGGGGGTGAAGAAAATCAGAAAGAATCGACTCAATAACCCACGGGGCTTTGGAATTTTTTTTAAGAGCGGGTGGGCAAAAGGAATCTTTAAACCCATAAAATATAGCCTTGGTTGCGAATGGTTTGGATGTGTTTGGGATGGCTCATGTCTTCTTCTAGTTTACGGCGTATGCGGGTGATTTGCACATCAATAGCGCGGACAGACGTGGCACCTTCTAGTTTTTCTACAAGGGTTTCACGGGAGACAACTTGGCCCGCATTTTCAAGGAGAATTTTTAGCAAGGCGCTTTCTGTTGTGGTGAGTTGGCTCTTTTCGTTTTCTTTTTCTAAGCATCCTTGCCGTGCGTCAAACTGCCACTTGCCGATGTAGTAGCGTGGCGATTTTGCCACAGGAGGCATGGCTTGTGTCCGGCGTAAAATAGCCCGCATGCGGAGGAGTAGTTCTTTGGGCTCAAATGGTTTTGGTAAATACTCATCCACCCCTAACTCGAGGCCTTTGATACGATCTTCTGTATCGCCCATGGCTGTGAGGAAAAGGATGGGGAGGGTGCAGCCTTTTTCAAGAAGGCGTTGTGCAAACTCCAATCCCGATTCTTCAGGCATCATGACATCTAAGATCATGAGGTCAAAGTGAATGACGTCCATATGCTCTTCTGCTTCAGCTGCGGAGGCAACGGCTGTGACACGGTAGCCACTTTCGCCTAAATAGCGGGCCAAGAGCGCGCGCAAGCGCTGATCATCATCGACGACAAGAATATGGGCATGCTCTAAAGTCATGCTCCCACTTTACGATATTCTTTAAAAAGCGCCAAGTTTTTTGACACGGGTTTTAAGAAGGCTGATGAACTGCTGTGTGAGAGAGGTGAGAGAAATTGAGCTGCGCGCTTTTAGTGCTGGACTCCGCGATCAAGTCGCGGAGCGTTGGGGGAGGGGGAGTGTGAGGCGCACCTGGAGAGGTGTTTGGCATAGGGAGGGGAGGCATGGAAAAAAGGCTGCTCTAGACAGAGTGGCTGTATTTAGGTATTTTTAGAACGCAATTTGAAGGATTTAAAGATGCGATTTGCTTGTGTGCTTATCTGTGGTGCTTGTTTGAGTTTTCCGGTTTTTTCTGTTTTTGAGGATCTTTTGGGGAGAATGGAGGAAATTGAGAAACGGGTGAGCCTTCTTCATCAAGATCAAATAGCGGTTAAAGAGGCTCAAGAAAAAGGGATGCATAAAGAGGTGGTTGCTGCTTTTCAGAATTTTGGCATTTTTCGTTCAGAGGAAAGAGCGGCAAGAAGAGCCGAAAGGAGTCAGTCGGATTCATCATTACTTTCTTTGAGAAAGAGGGAAAGACTTCCTTCTCGCTATGAGGTGGCACTTCAGTTTATTTTTGATGAAGATGTGCTGAAAGACTTAGCAGAGCTTTCTGAGATGGTTGCAGAAGATGTGGCAAAGTTTCGTGAAAATTGGGATACAGAAAAGGCGGAAGAAGCGTCTTCTCATCCTCAGCAACCAAAGATGGACTGGGAAAAAGGAAAAAAGAAAGCAAAAAGCCTTTTTTTTCGCGTGTTTTATACGACGCGCCGTGTTTTAGGGTTAAGACCTAATACGAGCGTGAGAGGGCCTTGGAGTCTGAACCAAGTGGGGATTAAGGCCTATATTGGCAGATTGCAAGAGACTGCAGATGAACGCACGGCTGCGTTGCGTGCGCGGCTTCAGGGGATGGAGGCTGAATCACTTAGAGAAAGGGTATCCTGGCCGCCTTTCAATTTAGATGTGGAGGATTATGTTTCTTGGGTTCATTCTTTTGATAGTGATGAGGACTTGGATCTCTTTGGAGGAGATTTTTCAACTTATGTGAAGATGCTTCAAACGAATCTTAATGCCACGCTACCCCATGTGCGAGCACTGCTGGGATATACGGAAATCGGGGATGAGGACG
>CAYGMA010000067.1:0-6117 GCA_964351045.1 uncultured Holosporaceae bacterium
GAATATCTATATGGGCAACTTCAAAAGCTTGACCCCATCACACAAGATCGCTTGAATACTTGGCACGCATACCATAACGCCCTGGAGCTCTTAGAGAAACAAGGATTCTTAAAGCGCATGACTCTTCCAGATGGTGCTCAAAACAACGCCCATATTTATTACGTTTTACTTCCAACTGAAGAAGAAGCAGCCGCTCTAAGAGTTTACTTAAATGAAAATGACATCAAAGCTCTAGCCCATTATGTTCCTCTTCACACCTCTCCAGCTGGTCGAAAATATGGCCGTTGTCTTACAAAATGACAGAAGAAGAAAAACAAAAAACCATTGACGGCGTTCACCGTTTTTTCGAAACAAAAACACCCTCTTAGTTCCTTCTTGAAAATTTTGTGCATTCGGATAAAGATGTAATCAATTATTAAGGGCTGGATTTGTGTCTCAAAAAACCTTAGAAATTCGCGGTGCACGTGAACATAACTTAAAAAACATTTCTCTTTCCATCCCGAAAGACAAACTCACTGTTATCACAGGTCCTAGCGGATCAGGGAAATCATCTATAGCCTTTGACACCATTTATGCCGAAGGGCAACGTCGTTATGTTGAAAGCCTTTCAGCCTATGCGCGCCAATTTTTACAAATGATGCAAAAGCCTGAAGTTGATTCTATTGAAGGTCTGTCGCCTGCCATTTCTATTGAGCAAAAAACCACCTCTAAAAATCCACGCTCAACCGTGGGAACGGTAACAGAAATTTATGATTATATGCGCGTTCTTTTTGCGCGCGTCGGCATCCCCTATTCTCCAGCAACAGGAAAACCCATTGAAAGCCAAAGCATCAGCCAAATGGTTGATCGCATCTTGGACCTCCCAGAAAAAAGCAAACTCTTGATTTTAGCCCCCATTGCCCGCGGCCGAAAAGGAGAATACAAAGAAGAAATCAAAGCCCTTCAAAAACAAGGATTTCAACGCCTTAAAGTAGATGGAACCGTTTATGACATAGAAGGTGTTCCCGACTTAGACAAAAACGTTAAACATCATATTTCTGCTGTTGTTGATCGATTGGTTATCAACCCAACAATTCAAGAACGGTTAGCCCAAACGCTAGAAACCTGTGTAAAGCTCAGTGATGGATTGGTGATTGTTGAAAACATCACCTCTCAAGAAACCCTCCTTTTATCAGAAAAATTTGCCTGCCCGGAGTCAGGATTTAGTTTAGAAGAAATTGAACCCCGCTTATTTTCCTTTAACAATCCTGCAGGTGCTTGCCCTGCATGTGATGGCCTTGGGCAAAAAATGATTTTCTTAGAAAATCTTATTATTCCGGATCCCAACAAAACGGTTTTTGAAGGCGCTGTTGCCCCTTGGTGGGGCCCATTTGGTGATTATTATACACAAGCCTTAGCTGCCGTTATTGGCTATATGAAAGGCGATCCAGATACCCCGTTTCACAAACTCCCTGAAAAAATTAAAACCGTTTTGCTTTATGGATCAGGAGAAAAATCTATCCCCATCTTCTATGAAGATGATGGGCGTTCATACAAAGTCAATAAACCCTTCGAAGGCGTGATTGCAAACCTAGAACGCAGATGGCGTGATACAGACAGCGATAAAGTACGAGAAAATTTATCGAAATATCAAACAAAACAACCCTGTGAAGTTTGCCAAGGATATCGTATTAAACCAGAAGCTCAAGCCGTTAAGATTGCTGGCTTACATATTGGTGAAGTCTGTGAACTTTCTGTAGAAGACGCCCTCACTTGGTTTGAAGAAGTTCCAAAAAAACTCTCCAAACAACAAAATGATATTGCCACCCGTGTCCTCAAAGAAATTAATGAACGACTCTTCTTTTTAAAGAGCGTGGGCTTAAACTATCTTACCCTTTCAAGAACTTCTGGAACCCTCTCTGGAGGAGAAAGCCAGCGTATTCGTTTAGCCTCTCAAATTGGCTCAGGCCTCACGGGCGTATTATATGTTTTAGATGAACCCTCTATTGGACTCCATCAACGCGATAACACTCGCTTACTTCAAACCTTAAAACGCTTACGCGACATTGGAAACACGGTTCTGGTTGTAGAACATGATGAAGAAGCCATTTTAGAAGCAGATCATGTTGTCGACATGGGCCCAGGCGCCGGAACACATGGGGGAAATATCATTGCCCAAGGCACCCCAAAAGAGATTATGTCTTCCCCTAAAAGCATTACAGGCGCTTACTTGTCAGGAAAGAAATGTATTCCAGTTCCGGAAAAAAGAAGGTCTTCCACTCATACACTCACCATTTCAGAAGTTACAACGAATAACCTAAAAAACGTCACAGCCTCTATCCCTCTTGGAACCTTTACTGCTATCACAGGTGTGTCAGGCGGCGGCAAATCATCTCTCATCCTTGCAACACTCTTCCCAGCGTTACAACATCATTTAAACAAAACAGTTGGAACACCCCTTGCTTATAAAAAACTCAAAGGCCTAGAGCACATCGACAAGGTTATTGATATTGATCAATCCCCCATCGGAAGAACGCCGCGCTCAAACCCAGCAACCTACACGGGCGCATTTGGCCCCATTCGTGACTGGTTTGCCAATTTACCTGAATCCAAAGCGCGCGGCTATCTTCCAGGGCGTTTTTCCTTCAATGTGAAAGGGGGGCGCTGCGAAACCTGCCATGGAGATGGTGTTTTAAAAATAGAAATGCACTTCTTAGCCGATGTCTTTGTTGAATGCGATCAATGTAAAGGAAAACGCTATAACCGAGAAACGTTAGAAATAAAACATAAAGGCCATAGCATTGCAGATGTTTTAGACCTCACGGTTGATGAAGCATATGATTTATTTGAATCTGTTCCCTCCATTCGAAATAAACTTAAAATGCTCCAAAAAGTTGGGCTCGGATATGTTCATGTGGGGCAGTCTGCCCCAACTCTTTCTGGGGGAGAAGCACAGCGTGTTAAGCTTGCAAAAGAGTTGTCTCGCACCGCAACAGGAAAAACACTTTATATTTTAGATGAACCCACCACCGGCCTTCATTTTGAAGACATCCGAAAGCTCTTAGAAGTGTTACAAGCCCTTGTCAATCAAGGAAACACCGTTGTTGTCATTGAACACAATTTAGATGTAATAAAAACAGCCGATTGGATTATCGATATTGGACCAGAAGGAGGCTCGGGAGGTGGAGAAATCGTTGCAACAGGCACCCCAGAAAAAATTAGTTCTTCTTCCGAAAGCATAACAGGCACTTACTTAAAACCCATTCTTGAAAAAGCAAAGAAAGCCTCTTCTTAGACAAAAAATCCATCTAACTCATTTAAGGAAAACTTGTCTAAAACACCTTTCTTTGAAAGAGCTGAAGCGACATCTTCAGAAGAGGTTCCACTTTTCAACAAAGGGGAAACCACACAAGATTCCACATATGAAAATAAAATAGCAGTGATCTTCCCAACAACGTTGGATTGCCTTAAACTTAAAAAAGAATCAGGTTCACACCATGAAAACAAAAAATCATTTTTGGCCCCAAAAGAAACGATCGTTTCTCTTGTTTCAACCCCTATTGGCACACGCACATAATACAAATCTGGAGAAAATCCTTCCCATTGAAAAAGTGTTTTCAAAAACCCAGGAACAAGAGCATGCTCTATAGGAACAACTTTATCGATAAAACGATCCCCAGGTGCTGCATACCCAATTCCATGAAACGTGTCAGTTGTAACTGTGTTGTCTTCAGGTATCCACCACCTCGGCGGGAGCCCATAACCCAAAGAAATTTCTTTGGCTGCGGCAGCCATTGGTTTATTTTTTGTTAAATAATAATGTATATCCAAAGATTTCTTCAAATGTTCCTGCTGAAAATTTGGATTATTTGGAAAAGAAGCTTGAATACATTGCTCATGAAGACTTTTTGATCTCGGCGGATCCCCCCTATGGAACAAAGCATAATCATGGGAAAGCCTCACGTGAACACGTGCTGCTGGACCCTTTGAAAACGCATTTTCAGCAAGCCCAAACAGCCCTAAAACACTACGCTTTCCTGGGTGTGCTTCAGAAAAAAAACTACACCACAAGATTAAAAAAAGAACAACAACCCGCATACATCCACCTTATTATGATACTAAAAAGGTAAACGAATAGGGCCTCTCTTTAAAGAGGTTTATGCTTTCAAAAAACGTAAAAAAGCAGAAACAACACCAGTCTTTCTATGCCAAAAACTTACTCACTCAAATATATCGTATTTTGCAATCTTCTAAATTAATTAAGCTTATAACTTCAGAAGTTAAAGATTTAGGCAAAACGATGCTTTCATTTTTTAGTTTCTGGTATAAAACACATATTCTTTGATTATAGTTGTGTGGATTTTGGTAAATTTTTTTCATAAAAAGTAAGGATTTCAACTCCCCTAAGAAATTATTGTTATTGTGAGCTTCTTTTCTACATTGCTCTAACTCACTAATAACAGAAAAATTTTCTTTTAGCTTAGAATGTATTTTTGCAATTTTATACAAAACAATCCCTTTTTTTCGATTTCTATCTAACTTAGAGTAAATTTCATAAGCTTTTTCATAAAAATTTATAGCTTCTATATATGATTTTTTAAGTTTATAGCACCTCCCAATTGCTTCAAAAATTTGCGCTTTTTGGTTAAAAGGACACTCATCTGGAAAATAAGATAAGTTTCTTTTTAAATGCTCAAGAGCCTTTTGGGGATGTTTTTTCTTAATATAATAAAGTCCCCAAAAATAATCAGAAAGCTTTCTTCTGTTTTTTATTTTTTTTTCATATCTTTCTAAGATGGTTATGTTTTTTAAAGCATCCTCAAAATTTTTCATATCAAGATTTAGTTTGATTAAATTCATCACAATAAATACTGATTTTCTAGGAAAGTTTAACTCTTCAGATAATTTCAAAGCTTGAGAAAAGAAGTCTTTAGCGCGCGTTAAATCATTTTTCATCCAATAAGAAAACGCGAGCAACTCTAAAACAATTAATTTATTCTTACTCTTAGGCAGGCTGTATAATAGATTTTCGTTTTCCAATACTATTGTTTTTAATTGCGTATAATCCCCCTGCTCAAATTTAATGACCATTGTTGAATAATTAATAAACTCTTTATGAAAAAAGATATTTTTCTCTTTCATAGACTTTTTCAGAATATTCAAATAAAGGTTTGCGCTTTTTATGCTTCCAGAATTCATCTCAAACTTTATCAACTCCACAAGAGAATAAATTTCATTAAATTTAGTTTGATTAACTTTTGAAAAATAATAAGCCTTTCTTAATTTATCGCCTGCTTTTTCAGGAATATTCAGCAAATTCAAGAGCTTTCCTTGTTCTCGAAGAATTAAGCCTTTCCTTGGGGTGTTATCACTCAAATTTGCCAAATCCTCTGCATTTTTTAATGAGGTTTGGGCCTTGGAAAGACCCAAGTTCCTCACCTTAAGCTTTGAGTATGCTATTAAGGCATCTATTTTTGTTGTATTGCATTTAATATGCTGTGTTTCTTCCAGGAGATTTTTAAATGTTTGATCCACATCAAAGAAATTCCCCAAATCGTATTCAGCCAAACTATACGCAATTTTTGTACGTAAAATCATTTTTTGGCTGGATGTTTTTTTTGCGTTTAAAAGAGCCTTTTCAAAATAAGCTTTTGCAGACTTGTGCTTTCCAACATCTTTATTAAGAAGCCCAATCCCTAAATAAGCCTTACTCTTTGAAACATAATCGTCTTTTAATGACAATTGGAGAGCCTTTAAATATAGCTCTTCTGACTTTTGGTAATTCCCCCATTGCCTATTGATATCAGCCTCTCTTCGAATCAAAGAGCTTAAATGATTTTGAATAATAGGCGCTTTAAATTCACGCATGATTTGTGAGGCATCCTCTAAAATTTTATGAGCGAGAACAAAGTTAACGTTAAAAAAATAATACAAGCTTGCTTTCAAATAATAACTTCTCGCAAGATGGTAACCATGTTCTGATTCGTTAAATAACAATGTCGCTGCATGCGTATGCTTCACTGCTTCTGTGTACTTATTAAATTTTTTACTAATTCGGCCCAATAAAATGTGTGCCTGACTCGTTGTCATCTTATCGTAAAGTTTTTTTCCCAGAGAAATAACTCCTTGAGCTATTTT
>CAYGMA010000068.1:0-5401 GCA_964351045.1 uncultured Holosporaceae bacterium
CATGGTCATTTCAGTTAATTCTCCACCCAATACAATGGTTGGAACAAGGCTGAACAATGTGCTGCTTTTTCTTAGAGTCGTTGTTCCTTTTTCTTCTGTGCGGGCAAAGTTGAAGAGAGCGTCAACCCCAAGGCAGAAATTCATGTTTTCGCTAGCTGAGCGTGTGTGATGAATTCCAAGACCTGCTTGCCAACGTGGTTTATAACGTGCAGATGTTCCGCTGTTTGTCGCAAACTTAACAGTTGCTGTGTCGTATCCAAACAAAATGCGTCCATGGAACATTTTCCCAAGGTCATGACCAAGGTGGATCATTCCATTAAAACCACCGGCGCTTGGAGAAGACTTCATGGTCCATCCTGTGGACTTCATTTTAAGGCGTGTTTGAGAGTAGCCCGCTTGTAGTCCGACTGACCACATGTTGTTTGACATCATAGAAGATGACATTGGTTCTGCATCTGCTTGTACATTTGACGTAAGCGCCAATGCCAAAACAGAAATTGGTAAAATATGCTTTTTCATCTTATTCTCCTTGTTAAAAGCTTTCCTTATTAACTGATTTATTTTGTTTCTTTTCAAGAGGCAAAGGGGATAAATGCTGAGTTTCTCTGAAAATTGTGGAGAAGTGTTGCATTTTTGTTACTGATAAAAGAGTGGTGTTTCAAGGGGTTGGGGAATAAATGAGGGAGTGCGTGGCTTTAAGCGGTTTTTTTATGAAGATTATATCTTGCTTTTTTAGAAGAGTATGATATGAGCATATGTGCATATATTAGGAGTAAAAAATATGTCTGTTAATAAATCAGAACCTCAGTTTGGAAAGTTAAGGGCAACTTTCTGGCCAATTCATGGCTTTGAGGTCAAAAAATTCTTGCCCATGGCTTTGATGATGTTCTGTGCACTTTATAACTACACAGTCCTTCGAAACTATAAAGACGCCATTGTTCTACATGAAATTGGTAAAGGATCTATCAACGTATGTAAGTTGTTTATCACCCTTCCTTTGGCCATGTTGTTCTTTGTGCTTTATTCGAAAATGAGTAATGCCCTTTCTAAGGAGCGCTTGTTTTATACATGTACTCTAATTTTTGTGGCGTTCTTTTCGCTTTGGGGATTTGTTTTTTACCCAATCCGTGACTCGCTTATGCCAGATGCGATGGCGCTTGAGAATTTCGCTCAAACGATTCCTGCACTCTATTGGCAGATTTTGACATTTGGTAAATGGTTCTATGCTTTGTATTATGCAATGGCTGAATTGTGGGGAAGTGTTGTTGTGAGCTTGCTTTTCTGGCAGTTTGCGAACCAAATCACCCGTGTGACAGAAGCGAAACGCTATTATGCAATGTTCGGGTTGATTGGAAACTTCGGTGCAATTTTAGCTGGACTTGTTTTGCAATGGACTGAACCACTTTCTAAAGAAATTATCATTGACGGATGGAACAGTGATGGAATTCATGCCGTTATGAACTTGATCCCTGTTTTGGTTCTAGCCTTTGTATTTATGTATTTGTATCGCTTTACAAACACTTCTGTGATGACAGATTCACGGTTGTATGATCCAAGTGAAGTGAAACCTAAGAAGAAAAAAGAGAAGCCAACTCTTGGTGAAAGCTTGAAGCTTGTATTCTCCTCAAAATATCTTCTTTTGATTTTGATCCTTGTGGTTGGATATGGGGTTTCTGTGAACCTTGTTGAAGTAACTTGGAAATCACGTGTGAGCCAATACTTCCCAGACCGTGCAGCTAAATCAAGCTTCTTTGGAAACTATGCTGTGATCGCTGGATTTGTAACGATCTTGTTCATGTTGATTGGGCAAAACATTGTTCGGATTTGGGGATGGTTTGTGGCAGCGATTGCAACACCTATTGTTATCCTGGGAACAGGAACAATCTTCTTCACAACGATTGTTGCGGAAGACATGCTTGATTGGCTTTATGCGGCTTTGACAATGTCTCCTTTGTTGCTCTCTATTTACGTGGGACTTTTCTTCCAAGTATTTAGTAAATCAACAAAATACTCCTTGTTTGATTCAACGAAAGAAATGTCTTACATTCCACTCTCTGACGAGCTCAAAGTGAAAGGTAAGGCAGCTGTTGACGTTGTTGGTGGACGCTTGGGTAAATCAGGTGGTGCCTTCATTCAAACGATGATGATTTCACTCTTGGCTGGAAGTGCCGCAAACCCATATGATGAAATTGCACAGTATCTTTATATCTTTGTGATTTTGATTATGGTTCTGTGGTTCTATGCTGTGGGCCGTTTGAACATTGAGTTCAAAAAGGTGAGTGAAGAAAAGAAATCTTAAAGAAAGAGAGAATTTTTCTCTAACAACCGAAAAAAGAGAGGCTTTAGTCTCTCTTTTTTTTTATACTTTTTTACATAACGAAAGGTTTTTATGATGAAATGGATGTTTTTTTGCGTGGTTTTAGGGTGTTTTAATGCCTTTTCAGCCCCTTATGAAGAGGAAGTGTTTGATTTCCCTTTTTACTCTGTGATGGGGTGTGTGAAATTTGGCCAGGGAGAGAAAGATTATTTAGCTCTTTCTCCTCAGTTAGGGGCTACAGAAATGATAGAGAAAGAGGAGAGTGATTCGTGGGATGATCGTTATAACGATGATGGGGATTCTGAGGTTTCTTTTTCATTTGACTCTTCATCTGAAGGCGAGTCAGGTTTTTTAGATCCAGGCCCTATTCAAACAGTAAGAGGTGTTTCGTTTTCAAGTTCACAGGATTGTGTTTCTTCTTTTTCTCAAAAAGGTGAATCTGTACCAGATGATGAAATGTGGAAAAAATTTATAGCCTTAATTGACGGGGATGATCCTGAAAAGGGTGGGCAGAATACTCTTGCAAGTGATGAAGAGAAAGGTAGATGGCCTAAGTGTGGAAAGCAGTTTCCTGAAGTGTTTTTTGGAAATAGGCAACCCGTTATCGGGGGAGTAAAGCCATCAGAACAAGAGGAGGTGGATTTGAAAAGTATTTCTGAGAGGTATCTTACAGCTTCTATGCAATGTGCTGTTAAGCAGGCAGGGGTTTTTTTACAAGAAGAAAAAAAAGAAAAAACACAGAGGCGTAAAAGGACAAAAGCATTTGGATGCAGAGGAGGGAAAGGCGCAGAAGAAAAAGCTGTGGTGGAGAAATTTTCTAAGTTTATTCCTAAAAATAAAAAGGGTAGGAGGAAAAAGAGTGTGAAAGTGCCGAATGGAGTGTTTTTGTATTCTGATTTGTCAAAACATAAGATTAAGCCGTACGTTCAGTTGTTGAAAGGGTATGAAGAATTTGATGAACTGGACAAAAGGTTGGGGGATATGAGAAGAGAAATAGCTAAATTCTTTCAACAAGATGATGTGAGGCAGGCGTATAAAAAATATACTTCCTCTTGGAAATCTTCAGGGAAAACCCTGTTATCAAAGGCAAAAATGATATTTTTAAAAAATCATTGTGATAATGCCCTTGGGCGGACAGATAGTTTTTATAAAAACTTTTGTGTGATGTATGAGCGACGTTTGGCTAGCTATTATGTGTTGATCAAGAAAGAGAAGGAAAAGGCGCAGAAGTTAGAGATAGAGGATTCCTAGCCTTTGTTTAGGGTATAAAAAAACCCAGCCAGAGGCTGGGCTTTTCTTGGTCTGAATAAATCCAGATCAAAATTAGAAAGCGTAAGATACACCAACGTTTGCAACAAATCCACGAGGAGCTTTGAGGTCTTTTTTCGTGTAAAGAGTAGCAGCTGCTGCTTTTTTAACTTTTGATGTTTTTAGGCTGAATTTGTATCCAGCTTCTGCAAAGTAAGATACTTTTTCAGACAAAGATCCACTTACACCCAAAAGAGGTGTCAATGTGTAAACTTTGTAGCTATCTTTTGTTTTTGCATTAGTTGTAAGGTCTGTGTATTCCATGCGGCTTTGTTCACGCAAGAAGTTCAAACCAAGGTATGTGTTCAAGCTTTCGCTTACAGCCATTCCACCTTGAAGTCCAAGACCGAAGTTGAAACGTGGCTTGTAGTTAAGTTTAGTAGTAGCTGATGAAGCAACTTTAACATTTGCAAAGTTGTATCCAGCTAAAAGATTTGCTCCAGCAAAGTATTTTTCGCTGAACGCCCAAGTGTGACCAAGGCGAAGACCCATGTTAAAGCCAGCTTGTTTTTTTACTTTGTTGTTTGTGAAAATGGTTTCATTTTTCATTTTCATTTTGTTTTGAGCGATTCCAGCAGAAACACCTGCGTTGAAACCTTCAGTGATTTTTGCTTCAGCAGATCCACCAAGAATGGCAGCAGCAGAAACAGCGATTGTTAAAAGTTTTTTCATTTTGTTAACCTTTTGTTAATAGTTTTTACTTGAGCTTTAGATAGGGGTTTTAAAGGCTTTAGACAAGAGTGATTTTGCGGATTTTTTAATTTATTTTTCGCGTGTTGTTTTTTTGCAACTTTGTTCTTGGGTTTTAAGTGAGTTTTTTGGATATTTATTTAGAGATATTTGTGTGGTAGTCTTATTATTAGGACTTAACAGGGACGAATAATATGGCTTACTTATTTAAGAAAGCGCGCTTGGTTGCGTGTGTTTTACTCTCTTTATCATTTCTTTTTACGTCTTCTGCGCGGGCGACGGGCAATAGTACGACTATGATGCCATTTGTGAATGAAACTGGGCAGATGGATCCTGCTGTTGTGCAGTATATTACTGTTCTGGGAGGCCTGGCTTCAGCATGGCTTTTAAATAAGGTGAAAGACACTGTGGGTGAAAAAGATTTTGCAAAAAATGCGGGAATCAAATTGGTTGAGTTTTGGAACGGCGTTGCAGGTGCTGTTAGAAAGCCAGATCGCATAGAAGCGTTGTTATCGGAGCAAATGACGAATGGCATGAGGCGTATTTTAAAAACAGCCATGCATCATGGGCTGAAGAAGCAACCCTTAGATGGGGATGCAACGCATAAATTTACGCCAGGATATTTTGATCCAGAAGGAAGGTATTTTGCGTGGCAAAACATGTTTCCTTCAAGTTTTAAAGAAGGTGAAGAGAAGCCAGGGCTTGTGATATATATTCCGGCAGATGAAGATGATTCTATTCCGGAGAGGGATTTGCGTCCTCTTAAGTGTAAGGAGGATATGGTTCGTGAACATGTTTTAGTAGAGCAGCTGTTGGGACGTCTTTTGCCGGCAGAAAAAGAGCAGGAGCCTGTGTTAAAAAGGTCTGTTTCTCAACTTAGGAAATTGTTTCTAAATGGAATTATACGGTCTTCCTTTTATTTAGAAGGGAAGTCTATTAGGGAAGGTGTGAAGATTTTGCGGCTTTTAAATCCAACCTCGCTTCAGGGAGCAGATATCGATCTTTTAGGAACGCTCCTTTTTATGCCTGATTTAAATCCAGAAAAAGTTGACTTAACAGGTCCCATTTTAATTAAACCAGAGAGCA
>CAYGMA010000068.1:5411-6047 GCA_964351045.1 uncultured Holosporaceae bacterium
ATTCTGTTTGGCGCAAAGGATTGCCAAAACGGGTGAAGTGGTTTTTGAAACACAGGAAAAAACATTTTTCGCGTGGGGCGAGTCATGCCAGTTTAAGGGGGTTTTTAGGGCCAATCTTAAATGAAAATCCGGAAGAAAAGCGCAAACAACAAGCGGCAGAAGAAAAAAGATACAAACAGGCGCGAAAGGAAGAGCTTCTTCGGGCACAATACGAACATGAGAAGGCTTTGTTGCAGCGGGAGTATGAAGAAAGACTTTTGCGTGAAAAACAGGAAGCGTTGAATCGTTTGAAAACGGTACGAAGAAAACGGAAGCAATCCTGGGCTTCGAAAGGGGCATCTTTTTCTCCTCAACAACTGTATACATCAAGCGGATCACAAGCGTCTCCTCGACGGAGAGGGTTTTCTACGAGCAGTGATAGCCAGGAAGAAAGCGCGCGGGAAGGTGTTCTCTCTCAGCAGGGCGCCCGGCGTGAAAGAGAGCTTGTGAGGAAATTGCAAGCATTGAGTCAGCAGAAAGAAGAACGAGAGTATAGCCTACAGCCTCGGAGTAGAAGCGTTTCTTTTACGCAGGAACGTCAAGAAAATGCGCAGAGGGATGAGGCTAAAAGGCAGCAACATGGACAAAGAGAGCTTT
>CAYGMA010000069.1:0-6024 GCA_964351045.1 uncultured Holosporaceae bacterium
TACAATGCGGCTTGCTTCTATCAAACTTTTCTTTACTCATCTCTCTTCGCTCCTTTTTAGATTTTTTCTAAGTTAACCAGCCATTTTTTCACTAATTTCATCAGCAAGCTGCTGAGGAACTTGTGCGTAACAGTCAAATTGCATGGTGAATTGTGCACGCCCTTGGCTCATGGAACGCAAAGTGTTCACATACCCAAACATACTCGCAAGCGGAACTGTTGCTGTTATCAAACGCGCATTTGCTTGCTGTTCCATGTTATTTACCTGACCACGACGGCTGTTTAAGTCACCAATGATATCACCCATATATTCTTCAGGTGTTACAACTTCTACCTTCATCATCGGTTCAAGAAGTTTTGGTGATGCTTTCTTCACCCCTTCTCTAAACGCAGCACGAGCTGCAATTTCAAAAGCTAAGGCGCTTGAGTCAACATCGTGGTAGGCCCCATCAACAAGACGAACTTTCAAGTCAATCACAGGGAATCCAGCTATTGGACCAGCTGTCATAGAAGACAAAAGACCTTTCTCAACACCTGGGATATATTCTTTAGGAACAGCACCCCCAACAATCTCATTTTCAAATGAGTAAGGCGTTCCTGGCTCTACTGGCTCTAATACAAGCTTCAAGCGCGCAAACTGACCCGCACCACCAGATTGTTTCTTATGGGTATAATCAACTTCTGTTGGCTGCGTAATGGTTTCACGATAAGCCACCTGAGGCGCCCCAACGTTAGCTTCTACTTTAAATTCACGCTTCAAACGGTCCACAATGATTTCAAGGTGGAGCTCGCCCATTCCTTTAATCACTGTTTGACCAGATTCAACATCCATGCTCACCCGGAAAGAAGGATCTTCTTTTGCCAAACGAGAAAGCGCAAGACCCATTTTTTCCTGATCCCCTTTTGTTTTAGGTTCAACAGCAACCTCAATAACAGGCTCAGGAAATTCCATCCGTTCAAGAATAACAGGCTTTGCTGGATCACAGAGCGTATCCCCTGTAATGGTATCTTTCAATCCACACAAGGCAACAATATCACCAGCTTCAGCAAATTTAATATCTTCTCGGCTGTTTGAATGCATCAACAACATACGCCCAACACGTTCTTTTTTATCTCGCGTTGAGTTAACGAGGTTGCTGCCCGCTTCGAGTCGACCAGAATAAATACGCACAAACGTTAAACTTCCAACAAACGGGTCATTCATAATCTTAAAGGCAAGACCTGAAAAAGGCTCATTAGCTTTTGGCTCACGCTTTATTTCAGCACCTGTTTTAACATCTTCACCAATAACAGCTCCGATATCAACAGGAGATGGCAAATAATCAACAACCGCATCTAACAACGTTTGAACACCTTTGTTCTTAAAGGCACTTCCGCAAATCACTGGAACAAAAGCTCCGCTAATAGTTCCTTTTCTGATGCAGCTTTTTAGTGTTTCTTCAGAAATTTCTTCCCCAGCAAAGAACGCCTCCATGGCAGCATCATCTTGCTCAACGGCTGTTTCAACAAGTTTTTCGCGATATTCGTTTGCTTTCTCACGAAGATCTTCTGGAATTTCAACGATGTTAAACTTCGCTCCTAAAGACTCTTCTTCCCAAATGATTGCCTTCATTTGAACCAAATCAATGATTCCTTGGAATTCTGATTCTGCCCCAATTGGAAGAGCTAAAACCAAAGGATTCGCGCCTAAGCGATCGATAAACATATCAACACAACGATAAAAGTTTGCGCCAATACGATCCATTTTGTTCACAAAACAAATACGAGGAACATGGTGTTTATCAGCTTGGCGCCAAACGGTTTCAGACTGCGGCTCAACCCCAGCCACACTATCAAAAACAGCAACAGCACCATCCAAAACACGCAAAGATCTTAGAACTTCAATCGTGAAGTCAACGTGCCCTGGGGTATCAATGATGTTAATCCGATGGTCGCCCCAAAAACAAGTCGTTGCAGCAGATGTAATAGTAATACCACGCTCTTGCTCTTGTTCCATCCAATCCATAGTCGCAGCACCATCGTGCACTTCCCCAATTTTATGAGAACGACCTGTGTAATAAAGAACCCGTTCAGTGGTTGTGGTTTTACCCGCATCCACATGGGCCATAATTCCAATATTTCTGTACTTATTAAGAGGTACTTGTCTTGTTTCTGTCATGATTTTTTAAAGCCTCTAACTAATATTACCAACGATAAAGAGCAAAAGCACGGTTTGCTTCAGCCATTTTATGCGTATCTTCACGTTTTTTAACTGATGTACCTCTGTTATTAACAGCATCTAGAATTTCACCTGCTAAACGATCTTTCATTGTTTTTTCAGAACGTTTACGAGCTGACATGATAATCCAACGAATAGCAAGCGCCATTGCACGTGTTGAGCGGACTTCAACAGGAACTTGGTATGTAGCACCACCCACACGACGAGAGCGCACCTCAAGAGATGGCTTCACATTATCCAACGCTTCATGGAAAAGCTCAATCGCATCACGACCAACTTTTTTACTAATAATATCAAGGGCACCATAGAAAATCTGCTCAGCAGCAGACTTTTTTCCATCTACCATCATGTTATTGATGAACTTAGACGCAACAAGATCACTAAATTTAGGATCAGGATGAACAATTCTTTTTTCTGCAGCTCTCCGGCGTGACATATTTTAAAACTCCTTAAAAAACTATTTTGGCTTCTTGGCACCGTATTTAGAGCGCCCACATTTACGATCTTTAACACCCTGTGTATCCAGGTTACCCCGAACAATGTGATAGCGAACACCCGGCAAATCTTTCACACGACCCCCACGTATCAAAACAACAGAGTGTTCTTGAAGGTTGTGTCCCACACCTGGGATATATCCAGTTACCTCATATCCATTCGTCAATCGAATACGTGCCACTTTCCGTTGAGCTGAGTTTGGCTTTTTAGGTGTTTGAACATTCACACGCGTACAAACACCCCGTTTTTGAGGACACTCCTCAAGGGCTGGCACTTTATTACGAGCAAGCACTTTTTTACGTGGCTTGCGAATCAATTGATTAATTGTAGGCATACACTATCCTTTTTCATGTTTTTTTGCGTACTTGGCCCGCATACTATGTTGTAGCGCGACATTCGTCAAGGTATTTCATTCAAGAAAAGAGTATTTTCTTTTTTAAAGACATTTAATCGAATAAAAGAAAGCATTACGAGCCAAATACGCCCTGCAACTGTGCAAGATTTAGGCTGTTACGTCTCGTTTTTAAGGATTTTCCTTATCCACGACCAATACATATTGGGTATTTTCTTATTTTTCTTTTCTAATTTTTTCAAACATGCGATCCACAGAAGCCCGATTTTCAGGTAAATTTTTACCTGTTATTTCAAACCATTGAAGAGCTTTAGATTCATGATTTTGGATAACTTGGTCGGTCTCATAAGCGTGTAATAGAAATCTAATATCAAAATGATAATGCGCCCCCTCTTCTTTATAAGGAGGAATCAGGTGGATATCGATATCAAAAACAGCAGGACGGATAGCGCGAATTTTTTGAATACCAGACTCCTCTTGCGCTTCTTTTATTGCGACCCTAAGAACATCCGAATCCCCATCACAGTGGCCTCCGAGTTGCATCCATTTATCGAGCTTGGCATGATGCAAGAGAAGCGCATGGGTCTTTTCTGGATTCAGGAGAAATGCAGACGCTGTAAAATGCCCCACTCGGCAACTTCGCAAAAAGCAATCCGAGCACGTGTCAAGAAATCGAAGCATTTTTTCTCTATAAACCTGTTCTTCAGGGTAAGAAGACCTATAGGCCGCAAGAAGTTGGTAAGTTTGTTCTCTCATATTAAATTTTTAAACTAAGCCTATTCAATAGGTTATCTCGCTCCTGATGTATATGCTAGAAAAAACTAAAAAAAGCAGCCTAAAGCTGCTCTTTTTTCAAAATGTAAAAAAACAAAAAACCTTAACCCTGACGCGCTTTGAAACGTGGATTTTTCTTATTAATAACGTAAATCCGTCCTTTCCGACGCACAATACGGCAGTGACGATCTCTGTTTTTTAATGTTTTTAGAGAACTTGCTTTTTTCATAATACGTACCTTTCCAAAGAGTTATTCAGCGTCAGTCGCGTCTTCAGCGTTTTCAACAACCTCTTCTGATTGTTCAGCTGCAGCTTCTTCAGTCATTTTCTCAGCGCTTTTGTTCGCTTTTTTTTCTTTTTCTTCAGATTCTGAATGCAATTGATTCAACTAAAGTAGGAGCGACACTCACAAAAATAGTCGTTTCAATTTCTGGGTGCAGCTGAACAATTATTTCATGAATCCCTTTTTCTTTAATGGGGCGGTTAATAATGATGTGTTCTTTTTTTACATCAAAAAACTTCTCTGAAACCAATTCAGCAACATCTTTAGCTGTCACAGAACCATAAAGCTGTCCTTTATCACTGGTTTGACGCAGCACAAAGAAAACTTGATCCTTCAATGCTTTGATTTTCTCTTCAGCATCCCCTTTTTTCTTCAAGTTCTCAGCAATAATCTGCTCTTTTTTCTCTTCAAAAAAACGGATGTTTTCTTTTGTAGCACGTAATGCTTTGTTTCTTGGAATCAAGAAGTTGCGTGCAAATCCATCTGCAACACTCACAACATCACCAATGCCGCCACACTTATTAATCTTTTCTAATAATACAATTTTCATAAGATCTTCTCTCTCACTCTCTTTAACTTGAACTTATTTTTGCACATACGGCATAAGAGCTAAAAAACGAGCCCTTTTTATAGCAAGTGCAAGTTCACGTTGCTTATCTGAAGAGACAAATGTAATACGCCTTGGCATAATACGCCCTCTTTCAGTTACATATTTAGATAATAACTTAATATCTTTATAGTCAATTTTTGGTGCATTCTTAGACCCAAAAGGGCAAGAACGACGTGGTTTGAAAAAAGATTGAGCTTTTTTAATTGGAGCTTGTTCTGACATACTGGCTTCCTTATTCTACGAGATTGTTGGCTGGGCCAGTTGGTCCATAGGCCCCATAATTATTTTTCACATACTTCATCATGGAAGAAGGATTTTCATCCAGTTCGTCTACTTTAATTGTCAAGTAGCGAACAACGTCTTCACTTAAACGCATCTGACGTTCCATTTCATGGATTGCTTCAGAAGGTGCTTGAATGTTAAGCAATGCGTAATGTCCACGTGGGTTTTTCTTGATAGGATACGCAAATTTTTTCAATCCCCAATATTCTGTCTTGGTGATTTTCCCTTTGTATCCCTCAATGATTTTTTTGTATGCATCAATAAGCGCATCAACTTGAGTTGGGGATAAATCTTGACGTGCAATAAACACGGTTTCGTATAAAGTCATTAAAACTTCCTTTCGGTTAAAGTGGCTTTCCACTCCAGCGCACTATTGCGCAAGGATACGTTGAACTATATCGCTTTTTTTTTATTATGCAAGTATGTTTTTCCAGAAAGAAAAGCACACAAGGGCACAAGTCTAAATTTTACGACAAGGTCATTACTTTAAAATCAGTTCTATTCAGATTCACATAAAGATCTTCAAAAACAGGAAGGCGTGCACGGTGCGTTCCTGGCACTTCATAATCTGCAAATAAAAACGCTGCTTTTGTTTTTGGATGAAGATCCACTGCCTCTTCTTTAACGGTGTGCCCTGGAGGCAATTCCCAGCTATGAATCATCACAAGGTTCACATAATCTCGCATAAGTTGCTGCCTCATTTTAAAGTATTCTTTAGCCGTCATGGTCGAGAGCTTCTGAGCTAATTCTTTACTTAAAGTATAGACAACATCCAACGCGATAGCTGTATTTTCATTCGCATCATCCAGTGCTTGCAAGGTAATAGTCATTCTTTTTGCCTGAGGCTGTAGCGCCACCTCTGTTTCCACTGCTGGACTTTGAGGATCAGACAACTGACATCCTGCAAGGAAAAAGCACAAAAGCCACACATAATTAAATTTCATTTAAATGCCTCTTAAAAGTATGAATCTATAAAAACAAACCTTCTAACTAAAAGCAAGCCGCCTCTTT
>CAYGMA010000070.1:0-5943 GCA_964351045.1 uncultured Holosporaceae bacterium
TTTCTCAAGGCTTTGCAAATATTTTTCTGCTTCAAGGGCCGCCATACACCCTTGACCTGCTGCTGTGATCGCTTGTCGATACACTTTATCTTGAACGTCCCCTGCAGCAAAAACGCCTGGAAGCTTTGTTTGAGTTGTCCCTGGTTTAACAAGCAAATAGCCTGTTTCATCCATCTCTAAAACATTCTTAAATAAGTCTGTTTGAGGCGTATGACCAATGGCCACAAAAATACCATCCACAGCTTCTGTGCGCATCTCTCCAGTTTCAACATTTTTTAATCGCACAGACGTCACTCTAGGAGGGTTTTCTTCTCCTAAAATTTCATCCACTTGGTGGTTCCAAATCACGGAGATTTTTTCATGATTCAAAAGCCGATCACATAAAACTTTTTCAGCTCTCAAAGAATCCCGGCGATGCACCAACGTCACATGAGACGCATGGTTTGTCATATACAACGCTTCTTCCACTGCAGAGTTCCCACCACCAATAACCATAACTTTTTGATTTCGAAAGAAAAAGCCATCACACGTCGCACAGGCTGAAACGCCAAATCCTTGAAACTTTTCTTCTGAAGGAAGGCCCAACCATTTTGCTTTTGCCCCTGTTGAAATAATAACGCTATCACATGTAAAAACGTCTCCCCCATCCGTCTCTACGCGATACGGTTTCTGAGAAAAATCCACTTTAGAAACCAAGTCAAAAATCATCTCCGTTCCAACATGCGCTGCTTGTTTTTGCATTTGCTCCATAAGCCACGGCCCTTGAATGGCTGATTCAAACCCAGGAAAATTTTCAACATCTGTTGTGATCATAAGCTGCCCACCTGGCTCAGACCCTAAAATCTGAAGAGGCTTAAGCCCTGCCCGCGCTGCATAAATAGCCGCTGTGTATCCAGCAGGCCCAGAACCAATAATAATAACTTTCTCGTGCCGCATAATTTTCCTTAAAATTTAGTCTATGTGTGTACCATAAAACATCTTCTTCTTCATTGCTAGAGCTGATGAGAAAAACTTTCCCACAAAACTTTTCTCAATTTTTTCTTTGCCTTTTAAGTGAAAAACGCTATAAGAAGAGAAGATTTGCCGGATTAGCTCAGTTGGTAGAGCAACTGATTTGTAATCAGTAGGTCGTCTGTTCGAGTCAGACATCCGGCACCACTCTTTTCGACTATTCCAAAATTTTCTTTAAAGATGTTTTTCCCTGACCTGGTCTTAATGTTTTTGCGTCTAACGCGCCAGACGCCCACCCTTGACCAAACAAAAACTCTAAGGTCACAGAAAATGTCTCTTTTTCTTTCTTAAGCTCTTCTTCCAGTCTCTTAAAATACCGAGGTGTCATCAACCCTCTTGGCTTGTCTTCAAGAAAGTTTTGTTCCCCCATTTCTGAAAGATCTTGGCACACATGTCTTAAACTTTCATAGTCAACACTATGCCGATCTACATCAACCACAGGAAGCTCAAACCCCACCTGCTGCATCAATCTAGCCAAGCTCTCCAAAGAAAGAAAAGGAATCGTTCTGGAATAAGCCCCCCCATAAAAATCCATATCAACAGCCATAGAAGCTGTTCTGATTTCTTGAAACGTGTTATTCCCAGGAAAAATACACAGCATCATTCCATCTGGATTTAACAATGCTCGATACTGAAACAGAAAACTTTGAATATCTTGAACAGCATGTAAGTGCATCACCGAAATAACCAAGTCAAAAGAAGCCGCAGAAAAAGGCACAACCTCCTCATAAAAAAACTGTCCTTTGTGGTTTTTCAACTCTTCTTGAGTCCCTCCATTCAATAAAAGGGTGACGTCTCCTTGGGTATCTAAAAAATCTACAAGAGAACAAAGCGGGGGGCCTTGATATAAAATTTTAGGAAAAGAGCGCTTAACACCCTGAAGCCGTTCTTGAATTTCTGTTGCGAAATAATCAGCTAAAGCCTCAGGGTAAACAAGCTGCTTTCCTGCTCGAAAAGCCTTTCTAAGATCAGCAGAAAACGCTACTGACGACGCCAAGTCGTTCCCTCAGATTTATCTTCAAGCACAATCCCATTCTCTAATAAATGTTGGCGAATGGCATCAGCCTGTTTAAAATCTTTTTCAAGCTTTGCTTGAGCGCGCTTTGAAATAAAGGCTTCTATATCACAAACTGGCATTTCCAACCCGTGTGTATTTTGAAACCACGCCTGCACACTTTTAGAAAAAAAGCCTAAGAACGCACCTGATGCTTTTAAACGCGCCTGAAGATCTCTTTTTTTTGTTTGATCTTTTTCTTTTAACGCTGCATTTGCCAATTCATGCAATCTGTTTAGCGCAGCTGGCGTGTTCAAATCATCATTCAATGCATCTAAAACACCTTCATCTACAGGTGCCTCAAGATCCACATCTTCAGGCTGAAAACCATCTAATGCTTGATAAAACTTATTGAGCGCTTGGCGACATTGATGAACCCGTTCTTCCATCCAATCCAATGGCTGGCGATAATGCGCACTCAATAGTATATAGCGAATAAGTTCCCCCGGAAGCTCTTGAAGCTTTTCATGCAACGTAAAGAAATTCCCTGTTGATTTCGCCATTTTTTCCGAATTAATCCGCAGCAAACCATTATGCATCCAGTAGCGTGCCAGTTCTTTTGTACTCAGCGCGCAACGACTTTGAGCACTTTCATTTTCATGATGAGGAAAGAGTAAATCAATTCCTCCTCCATGAATGTCAATGGTCTCTCCTAAAACCTGCCGGATCATTGCAGAACATTCAATATGCCACCCTGGGCGCCCATATCCCCACGGGCTCTCCCATCCAACTTCTGTTTCAAGCGCAGGCTTCCACAACACAAAGTCATAAGCCCCTTTTTTATAAGACTCCACATCAATGCGTGCACCTGCTTGCATATCTTCTAATGTACGTCCAGAAAGGGATCCATAAGAAGCATCCTTTGACACATCAAAAAGAACGTGCCCGTCTTTTTCATAGGCCGCCCCTCTTTGTATAAGCAACTCAATCATATCAATCATGTTCTTAATATGATCTGTTGCCTTAGGCTGCACATCTGGCATTAAGACATTCAAATGCTGAATATGTTCCTTAAAATCAGCCGCCATGCGCTGGGTCAAACTTTGAATAGATTCTTTATTTTTCTCAGCTGCTTGAATAATTTTATCATCCACATCCGTGATATTCCGGGCATATGTCACTTTTGGAAATGTGTGTTTTAAAACCCGATACAAAACATCAAAAACCACGATAGGCCGGGCGTTACCAATATGAATATGGTTATAAACTGTGGGCCCACACACATAAAATTTAACATGCTGGGAATCCAACGGCTGAAAGGGCTCTTTCGCACGCGTCTTTGAATTATAGAGCGTAAGCATTCTTACTCCTCAGGATCCAACAGTTTTTGCCACCACCCCTTTTTAGAAGAGCCTCTTTTTTTTGGCTTCTCTTGGACTGGTGATTTCTCGTTTTTTTCTGCAGACTCCTGCTTAGGAGCAGAAGAAGGCTCTTTTGTCTTTATCTTTGGTTTTTCAGTTTCAGAAACAGACTCTTCTGGCTGAGGCGTTTTTTGATGATCCTCTTTTTTATCATCGCTCATAGGTTTTCCAGAACGATTGCGCCGACGAGACCTCTTTCGTCCGTGTTTTTTTTCTGACGTATTTTCTGGGTCTTGATTCTCTTTCTCAGAATCAGTGGATTTTTCACTTGGTTGATTTTTCCTTCTGTCGTCTTTTTTCTTATCTTGATCTTCTTTTGAACGTTTAAACTTATTACGCCCACCTTGATCCGAACGCCCTCCAGATTTTTCTTTCCCATTAGACCCAGAAGCATTCTCATACTTTTCAGCATCTGTTGAAAAAACAACTTCTCCTTCTGGGGTTTGAATTATAAATCCATTACCAACTTCTGCAGACGCCTCTAAGGTAATAGAAGCCCCAATTTTCGTTTCAATATCCTGCAAGCATTTTTTCTTATGATTCAGAATAAAGAATCCCACCTCTGAGGATAAAATAACAGTTAACGCCTGCCGCTTATTCAGAACACACTCTTCTTCTGCCAATCGTAAAATTTGCAACGCGATAGACTCAGGAGAGCGAACATATCCAGTTCCTAAACAATTCACACAGGGAATGCCACTCCGCTCATGCAAGCTCGGACGCATCCGTTGACGAGAGAGCTCCAACAAACCAAATTGACTAATACGCCCAATTTGAACCCGCGCGCGGTCATCGCTCATGGAATCACGGAGAGCCTTTTCAACAGCTTGGTTTTGCTTGTACTCTGGCATATCAATAAAATCGATAACCACTAGTCCAGCCAAATCCCGAAGCTTAAGTTGACGGCCTGTTTCTGTGGCCGCTTCTAAGTTTGTCTTGAACGCTGTTGAATCAATGTGTCGTTCTTTTGTTGCACGTCCTGAGTTCACATCAATAGAAACCAGCGCCTCTGTTTGGTGGATTACTAAGTATCCCCCTGATTTCAACGGAACTTGGCTTTGAAAGATTTGGTTAATTTGTTTTTCAATTCCATACTTGAAAAAGAGTGGACAATCCGTCTCTGCATATTTCTGAACCCGCTTTGAATGGCTAGGAAGCACTTTGCGCATAACATTTTTAGCATGCTTATAAGCTTCCTCTCCCTCAACAAACACTTCCTCCACATCTCGTGTATACATATCACGAATGGTGCGTTGAATCAGGTCTGCTTCCGTGTAAACCAAACTTGGCGCCACAGCACTTAAGGTCTGCTCTCGGATTTCTGCCCACAACGTTAACAAATACTTATAATCACGCTTAAGTTCTGTTTTATTACGATCCATACCTGCCGTACGAATAATCAAAGACATTCCTTCAGGCACCTCAAAAGAGGTTAAGATTTTCTTGAGACGTTTCCGGTCTGCCACTTTGTAAATACGCCGCGACACGCCACCAGATGTGCTGGTATTAGGCATCAAACCACAGTAGCGCCCTGCCAACGACACATACGTCGTCATCGCAGCGCCTTTATTTCCACGCTCTTCTTTAACAGCCTGCACCAGAACAATCTGCCGGCTCTTAATTACTTCTTGAATTTTGTAGCGACGGATAAAGGCTGCAACTGAAGAAGGCTTCTTTTTTGTTTCTTCTACAGGCGCTTCTTGCTCTTCTTCCGAAGACTCTCCCTTCTCAGAAGAAACGTCATCTTCTTGTTTTTCAGATGAGTCTTCATCTTCTTCAGCATCTTCCACAAGTTCTAACTCTTGTTGCTTCTTCAATTCCTCACGACGCAATTCTTCAAGAATTTTTCGATCTTCAACAGGAATTCGGAAGTAATCTGGATGGATTTCATCAAAAGCCAAAAATCCATGGCGGTTCCCACCATAGTCAACAAAAGCAGCTTGAAGAGATGGCTCTACGCGAACGATCTTTGCAAGATAAATGTTTCCTTTAATGGTTCTTTTTTCTGCATGTTCATGATCAAAATCAACAAGGGTTGATCCTTCAACAACCGCCACACGCGTTTCTTCTGCGTGGGTGGCTTCAATAAGAATTTTTTTAGACACGTTTGTATTAACTCCATTGTTAAATGCCAAAAAGCAACTTTAACGAACAGATCGTCAAACTCTTTCAAACAACTTCTCAGCATTAATTTTCCTTAAAATTTATTAAAAAATAGCATTCTATGACGTAAACCCTTTTAAAAAAATGCAACTCTCGTCTATTATAGGGCACGTACACATTAAAAAGCTTTTAAAAAATAGCACAAATTAAATGCCCTGTCATGCCAAACAACACATGAGAAAATATATTAAACGGATTTTAGTCACTCTCATTGCCAGTATGAGCTTTTGCTTTTTAGCCAATGCAAACACTCACCCTGTGTCTCTACGAATTGGAGCTCAACCCGATGGGCTACGTGTTGTTCTTGATTGCAAGAATTCTCCGAAAGCAGGCATTTATCAAGGCAACAACAAT
>CAYGMA010000071.1:0-5934 GCA_964351045.1 uncultured Holosporaceae bacterium
CACCCGAACCTACCACACCCATAAAAGTGAAATCAATGTTTGATAGACGTTTTTAAGGCGTTAAAAGAAAAAAACACGCCCGGCCAAGAGAACAAGAAAACCAACCCCTGCCGCAAGAACATCATCCAACATAATCGAAACAGCTCTTATGAGTGGGCTGGGAGATCGATCAAGATCATTCGCCCAAGAAATGGGCCAAGGTTTTACAATATCGAACACACGAAACAGAACAAACCCAACTAGTTGGAGCAAAATCGTATGCTCAAAAAACACAGCGATCCCCCACATCATCACCCATTGCCCCACCACTTCATCAATCACATAGTCACGTGGGTCTTTAAGATAAGGGCGTGAGCTCAGTTGTTTAAAACAGGCATAAGTCCCTAGAGCCAGAGTCCCTATCCACACCCAGAAAAAAAAGTAGGTAGAGAAAAAAGATAAAAAGATAAACCCAATAAACAATGCAGAAAGAGAGGCCCAAGTACCTGGCCCAAAAGGAAGATATCCAACAGAAAAAAAAGAGACTATGCGCTCATAAAAAGAAAAATTAAGCCGCATCACTCTCCGCATCGTCTTCAAGTTCTTCTTCACCTAATTCTTCTACATCCCCCTCTTCTTCACCAGCAACTTCCTCAGATTTCGACTGCTCTTCCACAGCCTCTGCACCATCACTGTTTTCCGCCTCTTCTTCCTCAAGGTCTTCTAAGAGGTCTAGATCCTCTTCTTCATTTTGAAGTTGCTCATCTGCCAAGTCCTCAAAATCCCCTTCTTCCAGCTCTCCTAAATCTTCAAGCACATCACTTTTAAAAGTCTCTCGTGTTTTTTGTTTTTTATAAGGCACTGACTCAGTCACATCAGAATGCAGTTGCTCATGAACTACTTCCTCACCCATACGCGGTGACCCCCATTGCGGCGCAGCATCAGCTAAAACAAGCGTCGCAAAGAAAAGAACGAAACTCATTAAAAATTTTTTCATGTTTTTATACCCTGCTTTTTCATAACTCTATAATACTGAAACAACACGTTAATGAGAAGTCCCAATAAAAGCGTAAAGCCAATCGCATAACTCAAAAACACACACCAAAATGTCATAAATTCCGCCTTTGTTTTTTTAAAATTGTATGGGTATTAACCAAAACAGTCACGGTCCAAAAGAAAAACCACCCCAACGCACAAATCATCAATGGAATCAAAAATGACCAATGCATAGATGGAGCAGAAAATTTTGTGATACTTGCAGGTTGATGCAACGTGCTCCACCAATCAACAGACCATTTAATAACGGGCAAATTGACCAAGCCCACCAACGCAATCAAGCTTGAAAAAGTATATGCTTTTTGTTGGTTGGGAAATGATTTTCCCATCAATAAGTATGTTAAAAATAAGAAAAATAAAATCAAAACAGACGTCAACCGCGCATCCCACACCCACCAGGTTCCCCAAGTAGGGAGCCCCCATAAACTTCCAGAGATAAGACACACGGCGGTGAAACAAATTCCCACCACACCGCAAGAGCGTGCCAGATAATACGCAACCATACTTTTGCTACTTAGGTAACTCAACGAAAAAGCCCCAAGGCTTGCATAGGAAAAAAGGGCCATCCACGCTGCAGGCACATGAATAAACAAGATTTTCACACTTAACCCCTGCACATTTTCCAATGGAGAAAAAAACAGCCCCCAAATATATCCTACATTCAAAAAGAGCATCATGAAAATCAAAGACCACACAATCCAGCTTTGGGTTTTATCAACAAAAATCTTTGGCTGAAAAAAACGCATCATAGTTATTTTACCTTCATCACAAAGTTAAGCCCTAAAATTAAAGAACCCAGAGTCACAGGCACTTCAAACATCAGAAGACCGAAAATTAGCTGAACACCTTCTTTTAAGGAGTCACCTGCTCCCAACGTGCTAAAAATAGATACCTGGGTCAAGAAAATTGGAACAATCAAAGGCAAACAAATCAAGAAAACAAGGCCTTTTTGCTGCTCTGCACCATGGGTTAAAACAGATGCCAACACCGCGATCAGCGCATAACACAGAAAAAAAACAAGAAAGAATCCAAGAAACAACCAACTAAACGGCATCCTAATAAATTCGCAAATCAAAAGCGTATTTAAAACACCTAAAGGCACAATAATAAGTAAAAAATAGCTCAGAAAACGCGTTAACACTAACCCTAAAAATGACTTCTTTTGAAGCGCATAGATCTCTAAAAACCCTTGATCAATCTCCTCTTTAAACAAATGATCCCCTGTTAAGAAAACCCCAAAGAGCGAAAAAAGACAAACCATGTTCATAACGATTTCAGGCTGCCGCTCTCCTGGGCTAACCCAGTGATAAAAGAGGATTAATAGCGTTGAAAAACTTAAGGTGATCAGAAATAAACTGCCCTGTGATCCATAAAATAACCGCTCTCTCAGAAATAGAAAATGCTTCATAAATTCCTCCCTCCAGAAAACTGAAGCGATTTCAAGTTTGGCAAATCTAAAGGCGCATGCGTTGAGAAAAACACCAATCCACCTCGGGCACAATGTTCTATAAAAAGCTGCTCTAATTTTTTCTTAAACGCTTTGTCAATAAAGGTAAACGGCTCATCCAACAACCAAACTGGCACTTGACTCAACACCAGCCGCATCAAAGAAACACGCTGCCTTTCTCCTGCTGATAAACGACTCAGTTTTTGATTTCGCATAGACGTTAAACCAAAAAAATCCAACACTGCTTTAGCATCAAGAGGTTCAGTCTCATAAAGCGCCGCCCAAAAAGAAAGATGCTGTACAACCGTTAAAGAAGAAAATGCTCCCAATGACTCTGATAAAAACAATCGACAGGGTTGATCCAAAGACAAGCCATCCCAATTTACGCGTCCCGATTTCACATAAACAAACCCAGACAGCGCCCGCAAAAAAGATGTTTTCCCAGCGCCATTTGGCCCCAACACCTGCACCATCTCTCCCGATGAAAAGGTCTCTGTCAAAGGCCCTAAAGAAAACCCCTCCTCATAGGAAATAGTCATATCTTCCAGCGTTAAGTGAAACGGATTAAAAATCGATACACCGACCATTTTTCACCCAATCGCCATACCGTGTTGGATCTGGTCGATCCTTTTTTTGGTTCTTTTCTAGCTGTTTTTTTTCCTCTACTTCTTTAGAGCTTTCCTTAGAGGCTCTCAAAGAAGGTCCATCCTGTATTTTTTTCTCTGTCATTCTTCCGCCCCTTGGTTTTTCGCGGGCACCCACAAAACATCCGCTGAGCCAAAATCATTTTCCACGCGCGCAGCAACAAACAAATAATCAGACAGTCGATTTAAATACATCAAAACCTCAGGAGAAACAGACTCACTTTGAGACAAATTAACCACGCATCTCTCTGCGTCTCGCACACATGTACGCGCTTGGTGCAAATGAGCCGAAGCCGCTGACCCACCTGGTAAAACAAACGACGTCAACGGGGCCAGTTTTTTATTCAACTCATCAATTTGAGATTCCAACCACTGCACCTGTTTTTTTGAGAGAGTCAATTTTCCTTCTGAAGCGGGCACACACAAATCTGCCCCTAAATCAAAAAGATCATTTTGAATGCGCCGCACAGCCTCCAACGCTTTTTCTTTAAGATGCAAAGCAGCTACGCCTAAACTTGCATTACTCGCATCCACAGCCCCAATTGCTTGAATGCGTGCATGGCTCTTTAAGACGCGCGCCCCATCTCCTAAAGACGTTTTTCCTTTGTCTCCCCCCTTCGTGTAGATGCGCGTTAACTGAACCATGGTCACCCGCCTCGCTGAATCAAAACAAACGCAAAAATCAACAGCGTGAGCCCCTGCATCACAATGCGCAACCGCATAAGACGTGTGCCATATTTCTTATTAAAAGCGCCTCCTCTTATCATCGCTGTGATACCAACAGCTAAAACCGCTGCCGTTAAAAACAAACTGATAAAAAGGGTAATTTCTAGTCCTGTCATCGTCATGGGTAAACCTTAGCTCAATCTTTCAGAAAAGAGCAAGAAAGAAAAAGCTTCAAAAGAAAGCCGTCTTTAAGTATCTTGTGTCTAGAAACTAAAAAGGGACATATGACTCCATCTATTTTGCGCAATGTAGCCGTTATAACCATTGATCTTATACTAGCCTTTGCTGCCCTTTATTTCACCTTGTGGGCGATAGACCTTTCTTTTTTAACGCATATCACTCAATCACACAGCCCCTTTTCTGGCTTTTGGGGGAAATTTAACCTTGCCTACGCACTCATTTGCTTGATTAGCTTTGGGGTGTTTAAAATCTTTCAGCCTTCCTGGCGTTACACGTCTTTAAAAGATCTTTTTGCTATCAGTTATGTATCCATCTACTCAAGTTTATTTCTTCTTTTATATATTTTCATAATCCAGCACGTTACCCATGTTTCTCACCCGCTACGCATCACAACCGCGATCATATTGATTTTTATCCTTCAAGCGTTTTTATCGTTTCCACGCGTTGTCTATCGCTATTTTGTAGCTGAACGGTCCCCTCGAAAAAACAAACACCCTGCCATTCTTTTCGGCACACTCACCACCAATGATTTATTTCTGCGCTACAACAAAACAAAAACGCAGCCCTATAGCATTGAAAAAGTCGTTATTACAAATGACCCAGATAAAAATGCAGCCCAAAAAATACATGGCATCAAAGTATTTTCCTTTGAACGCTTTTCTCAAAAGAGCCAAACAAAAACATTTGATGAAAAAACACTTTGTATTATTACAGATCCAAAATTAATTGGCTCTCCCTTAGAAGCTGTATTTGATGTTGCAAAACAGCATAATCTTGAAACAGTGCGCGTTGCAGATCTTCATCCTCTTAAGGCAAATCAACCAACACTTCGTCCTGTAGACATTGAAGATTTACTCGGCCGAGAAAAAAGGGAGCTCTCTTTTGAGCTCCCCGAAAAACTTATCCATAACAAAGTCGTGATGGTGACAGGTGCAGGTGGCAGCATTGGAAGCGAAATTGTCCATCAAGTTATGCAGTTTGGGCCTAAAAAAGTTATCATTGTCGATCAATGTGAATACTTCCTCTATGAATTAGACCAAAGCCTAAAAATGGCACACATTGAAAATTCATGGGTTTCTTGCGTTGCAGATGTCTCTGACGTCACCACCATGGATCGCCTCTTCAAACAAGAAAAGCCCCACGTTGTGTTTCACGCAGCGGCCATGAAGCATGTGCCTTTATCAGAAATTAACATTCAGGCTGTCTTTGAAAACAACGTCATAGGCACCTGGAACATGGCTTCCTTATGCGCAAAACACCATACAGACTCCATGATTCTTATTTCAACAGATAAAGCCGTGAACCCCTCTAACGCCATGGGGCTCACCAAGCGCATTGCCGAAATTATTTGCCAAACCTTTGACATTGAAAAAAACAAAACCCGCTATGCCGCCGTGCGTTTTGGAAATGTGCTCGGGTCACGCGGGTCTGTCATTCCTCTCTTTCAAAAACAAATTGCGAGTGGCGGGCCTGTCACAGTCACCGATAAACACATGGAACGCTATTTTATGACCATCAGCGAAGCTGTATCTTTAGTGCTTCAAGCAGGCGCTCTTGGCACCCTTGAAAAAGCCTATAAAGGCGGGCTTTTCGTTCTAGATATGGGCAAACCTGTCAACATCGTAAAAATGGCAGAGAAGCTGATTCAACTGTCTGGATATCAACCCTACACAGATATTCCCATTGTTTTCACAGGCATGCGCTCTGGGGAAAAACTCGGTGAGGAACTCTTCTACACCCACGAAGATTGTGATGAAAATGTGATTCCAGGCGTTCATTTCATTGATGCCAAAAAGGAAAAACCCTCTCTCTCCCTATCGGACTTAGAGTCCTTTATTGCTCAAGTAAAAAACTTATTCAACAAAGAACCCGCTCTGCTCTCAGCCGGATATCATTTTGTTG
>CAYGMA010000072.1:0-5923 GCA_964351045.1 uncultured Holosporaceae bacterium
CTTCTGTGTCGGGCACACGTTGAACTCGGTGAACACCTGATTCAAATTTTAAGTTTGCAAAAACATCTCGTCCGCTAATTTGAGCATTTGCTTCTTTTAATCCACCAATGCCTGTTTCAGAGATATCCATGACTTCAAATTTCCACCCCTTGTGTTCAGCATATCGTTGGTACATAGAGAAAAGGTCTGCTGCAAAGAGAGCCGCTTCGTCTCCGCCTGTTCCAGCACGAATCTCAATAATAGCATTTTTCATCCGCGGCGTCTTTTGGCAGTAAGAGTAGTTGGATTTCTTTTTCTTTTTCAATAAGCTGTTTCTCTAAAGTTTCCTTCTCTTCCTTTGCCATTTCTTTCATTTCTGCATCGGATTCTGGGTCTTTAAGAAGAAGATCTAGGTCTGAGAGTTCTTTCTTGTTTTGTTGATAGCAGTCAATGGCTGTTGCAACAGGGGTGACTTCAGCAAGCTCTTTAGAATATTTCACGAATTCATCTGAGGAGAGTTCGTGTCCTTTTTCCAAAAGCGCTTCGAGCTTTTTTTTTCGTTCAGATATTTTTATTAGTTTGTCAGAAATGTTCATGGCTTTAAGAGAGAGTTGAAATTAATTGTTCAAGAGAGAGGGGCGTTTGCTCTCCTGTTTTCATGTTTTTTAAGGTGTAGAGTTGGGCTTTTAGTTCCTCATCTCCAACAAGAAGAGCAAATGCAAACTCTTCTTTGTTTGCTCTTTTGAGGCCTGCTTTTAAAGAAGGGGTGTGCATGCATTCTGCAATAATGGAATGGGAACGTAAGCGTTTTGTGAGATCAAGGCATGGAAGCAACGCTTCTTCAGATCCAGGGATAACTAAAAGAGCCTTGTTTAAAGTTTCTTTGTTTTTTGCAATGAGCGCAAGACGTTCTATTCCAGCGGCCCACCCAATACTTGGAAGCGCTTTTCCACCTAATAGCTCTGCTAATTTGTCATAACGCCCGCCTGCAAGAAAGGTGCCTTGAGCGCCTAGTTCATCCGATTTAAATTCGAAGATGGTGTGGCAGTAATAGTCTAGCCCACGCACTAAGTTAGGATTTAGAGAGAAAGAAATATTTAAATGTGAGAGGGCTGTGCAGACCGTGTCAAAAAAGTGTTGCGCTTCAGATGTCATAAAGCTGGAAAGAGATGGCGCTTCTTTATTTATCTCTTGGTCTTTTGGGTCTTTCGAATCTAAAATGCGTAATGGATTTGAAGAGAGCCTTCTTTTGCTGTCTTCGGAAAGATCATTTTCATATTTTTTGTAATAGGCAACAAGGGCTTCTTTGTGAGAGAGGCGTGTGGTGTCATCTCCTAAAGAGTTAAGTTCAAGTGAGAAATTTTTAATGCCTGCGCTTTTTATGAAGTCTTGTGCTAAAGCAATAATCTCTGCGTCTGCATAAGGACTTTCTGTTGCAATGTGTTCAACGCCAAGTTGGTGGAATTGACGAAGACGGCCTTTTTGAGGGCGTTCATAGCGAAACATAGGGCCCCAGTAACTATATTTCTGGTTTGGACTATGCTGTTTTTTAGCGTTTAAAATGGCACGTACAAGTCCTGCGGTTCCTTCTGGTCTGAGGCAAAGATCTTTCTCATTTCGATCTTTAAGCGTGTACATTTCTTTTGAGACAATATCAGACGTTTCTCCAACACTTCTTTGGAATGTTTCCAAGGGCTCGACGATAGGTGTTTCAAGGGGTGAGAAGCCATAAAGCATAGACTGCTCTTGAAAAAGAGACATTAATGCATGATGTTTTTTGAGATCTTCCGGAAAAAGATCCGGCATTCCGCGTAATCCTTGGAGCATATCTTTTTATTGTTCTTTAATTTGTTGATACTAAATTATCAGCAACACCGGAAGTCTTTTCTTTTAGAAACTGGGAAAGAAGGCAGTGAATTAAAATAAAGAAGATCCAACGTTGCCTAGAACATGCAGCGTTTTGAGGAAGAAATAAAGAACGCCTAAAATAACAGCACCGCCGAGAATGCTTCCGATTAGAACATAATTAAAGGCTGGTTTTTTTTGAGGAATAACAACGCGAAATTCTTCTTGCAAAGAATTATGAATATCTTTCTTTGATACATGTTCTTTGTATTGTTGAGAAACTTCTTGGACATCTAGTTTGTAATAATGCGCTAAAGAGCGAACAAATCCTAATGTATAAGATAAAGGAGGAAGGCCTGATAGGTCTTCTGTTTCAATGGCACGCACATACGATTCGCTAATGTTTAGATTTTTGGAAACAGCAGGGATGGTTAGCTTTTGAGAAAGACGGGCTTTTTTTAACAAGGCACCAATAGGAGCGTCCTTAGTTTTTTCTATCTTTTTTTTAGCGGGCGCGCTTCGCCTTTTTTTTTCTGGGGTTTTTACTTTCATGAGGCCTCCTCAAACCTTCGAAAACTTCTTGAAAACCAGTCTATAATAATATTATTCTAAAATCATCAATAAATATTTAATAGCAAAATGACTCTTAAATCACACCAGGATGAAATGAGGTTTTTTAATGGCGTTTCTAACTGGTGGGACGTGGCTGGAGATATGGCGCCGCTTCATAAAATGAATGAAGCACGGCTTCAGTTTATTACGGCAACGTTGAAAAAGAATTTTTCTATCACGGCAAAAAATGAACCGCTTTCGTCTTTAAGAATTTTGGATGTAGGGTGTGGTGGTGGACTGGTTTGTGAACCATTAAAACGATTGGGAGCAGATGTATCTGGTATTGATGCGAATGAGACATCAATCGCTGCAGCAAAAGAGCATGCTCAGGCCATGGGGCTTGATATTAAGTATCAGTTGGGAAAAGTAGAAGATCTGCCAGAAGACCAGCTGTTTGATGCGGTTATTGCCTTAGAGGTGATAGAGCATGTGGATAATCCAGGTATTTTTGTTGCTAATTGCTTGAAAAACCTTAAGCCAGACGGCGTTTTAATTCTTTCCACCATGAATCGAACAAAGTTGTCTTATATTGGAGGGATTTTTTTAGCAGAACGGGTTTTAAAGTGGTTGCCCAAGGGCGCGCATGATTGGTATAAGTTCTTAAAGCCCTCTGAAATTAGAGAGTTTCTAAACGAAAACAAAGCAGAAGTTATGGATCTTTCTGGCATTACCTACACCCCTTTGACGGGAAGTTGGCGCCTCAGTAAACAGCTGACTATTAATTATATTCTTTCAGCCAAAAAAAACATTAACCTTTAAAGGAGATAAAAATGGACATTACAATAAATGGAAAAAATATCGATTTAGGAAATTCCTTAAGAGATTATATTCAGGAAAAACTGGAGTTTGTTGTTGAAAAACATTTCCCGGAAGCGATTGAGTCTATTGTTTTAATTTCTTTAGACAATCATAATATAACAGCTGATATTGATGTTCATATTAGCAAAGGGATCTCTCTTAGAAGTCAACAAAACGCTATGGATGCATATATTGCGTTTGATTTAGCACTGCACAAAATTGATACACGCTTGCGCCGTTATCATAATAAAATTAAAAATCACCATGAAAAAACACCGACAGCGCCTGCTATGAGAGCGATGAATTATGTGTTGGCGCATACTCACGGTGAATTGGAGAATTCTAATGAGAATAATAAAGGTGACAAAGGCGCGGTGATTGCAGAAATGGTTGGAGATATTCCAACGCTTTCAGTAAGTGATGCCGTGATGAAAATGGATTTTTCAGACAATAACGTGTTTATCTTTCGGAATAGCCAGCATGGTGGCTTAAACGTGGTGCACCGTCGGTCTGATGGAAATATTGGATGGATTGACCCACAAGTGACATCTGATGTTCATGCGCTGTAGTTAAAAATTTTTACCCTGATAGAGAAAAGGAAGGCCTTACAAAAAGCCTTCCTTTTTATTTTCTTGTATCTGCAATTGAACATGTCTCTTTTACCTTTTAGGTTTGTTTGATATATTGGGAGGATAGTAAATTCCGCGGGGAAGGTGTTGCGCTTTTTTCTGATTCTTTTCTTATGTTGGTGTGGCGGCTTTGTAAAGGCGGCAGAAGAGCCATCTTCTGGTGCGTTGAAAGCCAATGTGCCTTCTTCTATGAGTGCAAACCGTATTGTTTATCGGCCCTTTCTTTCAGGTGTTTTTCCGTTTGGTCTTCGGGAAAAAATAATGGAAAAGCTAGATCTTTTTCAACGTGTTCAAGATCCTCCTTTTACAGTTGCCCAGTTAAAAGAACGAGCTATTCAAGACTTAAAAAAAACAACAGACCTTTTGAGAAATGAAGGATTTTATGATGCGTTGGCAGACTATGAAATTGATTTGAACACAACGCCTATAACGGTCAACTTTATGGTCAGAACAGGCCCTCAATATAAGATTTTAAAATTCAACCTTAGTTCAAACAGTTTAGATAATTTATTATTCAATTCTTTAACTTTGAACCCCGCTCAATTTGGGATGGTTTTAGGAAACCCTGCAACCTTAGACTACATTAAATCAGCCGTTAGAAATATTTTTCAGATTTTGACAGATAACGGATACCCCTACGCTAAAGTCCTAAATGAAAAGATTGTTGTTAACCATGATCAACGGGGGGTAGTTGTTCAGCTGCATATGAACCCTGGGGCTTTAATGCGGTTTGGAGAGACAAAAATTACGGTTGGAGGAGATGCAGATGAAGACTTTATTAAAAAGCGCTTGCAATGGGAAGAAGGGGAAATCTACAGCAATATTAAAGTGTTACAAACCATTCAGGTGCTGAATAACACACAGCAATATTCATTTGTTAAAATTACACGTCCGCCTGAGCAGCCTAAAGGAAATAGAGTTGAAATGCATGTTGAGGCATTCCCGCACTCTCCACGCTCGATTGCTTGGAAAGCGGGGTATGATGCAAACTATAAATACAATTTAAAAGTTGGCTGGAAAGGGGTGAATGTTTTTGATGACGGATCTCTTTTCAAAGTGATGGCGGGGCTTGGGCAGCATAGTAATGGCGTTGAAGCTGAGTATATTGTTCCGGATGCGATTTGGGTTGAAAGCTATTTATCAACAAAATTAGCTGTTCAAAGAAGTACAACGCCGGCTTATCACTCTATGGCAACAGCGTTCTCTACAACTTTCTCTACGCCAATTATTGATAAATTGAGGGCAGACGTGGGGTTGGGTTTGAATTTTAGCTCTAATAGGCCACGGTCTGTGTCTTTAAAAGAGCATAATGCCCCTGTTTTGACGTTGCCTATTTCTATTTCTTATGAACAATTTGATGACCTTTTCCATCCGCGTGAGGGGTGGGATGCGGCCTTTAGTATTTTGCCGTCTATGCAATTAGCGCCTCAACGGCAATTTGTTCAGTTTAAACTAAGGCAGAGCATCTTACATCCATTGACAGCAGATCATAGTGTCGTCTTGAAAGCGTGGTACAAGCTGTATATGGCTCCAAGCGCTGGACGGAGTGTTTTGCCTGTTGATTGGCGTTATTATGCAGGGGGAATGGGAACCGTGCGTGGGTATGGTTATCAAATGGCTGGGAAGTTTAATTCAGATGGAAAACCAGCAGGCGGACGGTCTCTTTTTGCGATGGGAACAGAGGTGAATTACTTTGTGAGTAATGACCTGGCGTTAGGAGGATTCTTTGATATGGGCTCTGCTTATGAGACACGTTTCCCTAGTTTGTCAAATACGATGTTTATGGGCGTTGGAGGCGCTTTGACGTATCTTTCTCCCATTGGAGATGTGCAAGTGAGTTTAGGTTTTCCACTAAGGCGCCGACAAAATGACAAACGGGCCCAAATCTATGTGGGTGTAGGGCAGGACTTTTAAAGGAAGCTTTTGACTTTTTTAAGTAGGGTTCCCTGGATCAGAAACGTAAAAATCTAATGTTTTTCGGATGCCGTCTTCAAGAGAGGTTTTCGGTTCCCAATTTAAGTGTTCTTTTGCTTTGTCAATGGACGGAACTCTTTTTGAAA
>CAYGMA010000073.1:0-5894 GCA_964351045.1 uncultured Holosporaceae bacterium
GCCTTCAATAATAATGCCCATAACAAGCATTCGAATGGCTGTCATTAAAGAGCCAAGCGCTCCTTTCAAATGGGGAAACTCCTCCACAGCAAGGATATAAGAAGCCCCCATAGAAAAAGAAATCAGTCCAATTCCAGCGCAGACAAGCACCGTCATCCCCAGCGGCGCCTTTGGAAAAAACCAACAAAACAGCGCCAAGAGTCCAAAGAAAAAGAACGCCCCCACATAACTAAGGGTGCATGTATTTCGAACACCTATTTTTTGCACAACTTTCCCTGAAAAAAAGCTTGCCACTGCAAATACAAGAAGCGGCGCTCCTTGATAAAATGGATAAATAGATTCTGGCACGTTAAGATACGTTATAAAAATAATAGACAGGTTAGAAACGTAACTAACCAACACGCCAATGAGAAGAAAAACACCCGTCATGTTTAGCATAAAAGACCGACTTGTTAAAAGTGTTCCATAATTTTTAAGCATTTTCTTAAAGTTAATTTTGTGTCGTTTTTCTTGGGGCAATGTTTCTTGATAAAAGAAAAGAATCCCAATGGTCGAAAGCGCCCCCAATCCTAAAACAAACCAAAAATTAGCACGCCATCCAAAGACCATATTTAAATACGCCCCAATTGCAGGAGCCGCAGCCATACCAAAGCCAATCAAGGTATTAATATGACCGATTTTCCCCACAGCTTTTTCAGCAGGATAATGATCAGAAAAAGTTGCCACTCCCGCAGAAAAAATACAAGAAGCACCCAATCCTTGTATAAATCGGGCCGCGACTAACCAAGAAAACGTGGGCGCAAGCAAACACCCCAAACTAGACAACGTAAAAAGACTCAAGCCAAAAACTAAGATAGGCTTGCGTCCATATCGATCAGACAACGGTCCATAAAAAAGGCAAGAGAAAAAGATGGCAAAGAAATTATAGCTCAACACATCTTGAACATCCGGCTCCAAAATACCAAAGTACTGCACCATATCTGGGAAAGCCGGCACATAAATATCTGTTTCAGCAATCGCTGTAAACCAACAGATCACCATAACAGGAAACAAGTAAGGATTTTTTTGAGCCATTCTTACACCTAAATTTTTCTTAGCTGACCAGAAGTAGCACACCTCTCTCTTATGAACAACCCTCTAAAAAACGAAAATACTTGAGTAGAAACCTGTCTTCATCTAGAATGCGGGCGACATTATGAGGATACAATGCACTCACCTGGAAATTTAACAGAAATCACCCTTGTAGCGCTTGCCGCTTTGCTAGGAGGCCTTGGATTTACGCGTCTTAAGCAACCTGCTGTTCTGGGATATCTTATTGCCGGTGTTGTATTAGGCCCGTCTGGCTTTTCACTTATTGAAAACCGTGAACTTATTGGGTTCATGGCTGAACTTGGGGTTCTGCTTCTTCTGTTTATCTTAGGCCTTGAACTCAACCTCCGCACTTTCCGAGAGATTTGGCGCGTAACCGTAGGATGCGTTGCCCTTCAAATTGCCAGCGCCCTTGCTATGATGTCTTTGGCATCTCTGATCTTTCAATTCTCTTGGGGAACCACCCTCTTAATTGGGTTCATCACAGCCCTCAGTAGCACTGCTGTCTCTGTTGCCATGCTTGAAAACATGGGAGAATTAAAAACCACCGCAGGCCGTCTCACCATTGGCATTCTCATCGCACAAGACCTTGCTTTTGTTCCCATGACACTCATCATCAAAAGTTTCGGAGGCACAGCTTTTTCTTTTTTCACTCTCTTAAAACTCTGCTTAGCCATTGCGCTTCTCTTCGCCATTATTATGTACCTCTCTCGCCACGAACGCGTAAAAATCCCTTACCTGCACCTCATTTCTCAGAAGAAAGATTTATTCCCCTTATTAGGGCTTAGTTTCTGTTTCTTAGCGGCTGCTTTAAGTGGCCTTCTTGAAGTATCCGCTGCCTATGGATCCTTCGTTGCCGGACTGATTCTAGGAAACACCTCAGAGCGCCAAGCCATTATAAAAACAACACACCCTACTCAGACCATTCTTTTGATGACCTTTTTCTTGTCTGTTGGCATGCTTTTAGACCTCAATTTCATGGCACAAAATTGGTTTAAAATTTTGGTCCTTTTGCTCATGATCTTTGCCGTAAAAACCATCTTGAACACCCTGTTCCTAAAATGGTTTGGCCAACCCCTTGAAACGGCCCTCTTAAGCAGCCTCGTCCTTGCCCAAGTAGGAGAGTTTTCTTTCGTTCTGGCCTCCATTGGCACACAAGTAAAACTCTTAGACAAATCAGGTGGTGACTTAGTCATTTGCTTAACTGTCCTTTCTCTTTTGCTCAGTCCCATTTGGATGTTAAGCGCCCAACGCATGAGAAAGCTCCACGCCTCCGTTAGGAAACGACAGGATTTATCTGGATTTTTACACACCCTATACACCCCAGAAATTCAATTCTTCTCTAAGGCCGCCAAAAACCTCAAGCCTCTTTGGGACTCTCTCCAATCTCTTTTCAAAAAGAAATGACCCAATACACCCCCTCCTTTGAACTAGAACAACAACATGCCGGGTGCGTTGTTGGACTAGACGAAGCTGGTATTGGCTGCTGGGCTGGTGATGTTTTTGCAGGTGTTGCCCATGTCCCGTATGACACAGCTCCTTCCCTTCTTGCTCTTTTAAATGATTCTAAAAAGCTCACCCAAAAAAAACGAGAAGATGTGTTTGCCCTATTTTCCAACGCAGGAATAAAATGGGCTGTGGCCTCTGCCTCTCTTGAAGAAATTGAGCAACTCAATATTAGAGGTGCTGCCCTAAAAGCAATGCACACAGCTTATGAAAAATTAAACCTACCTGCAAATACCGCATTAATTGATGGCACACTCGCTCCCAAACTTCCCTGCAAAACCATAACTGTTGTGAAAGGCGATCAACGAAGCTATTGCATTGCCGCCGCCTCCATTGCTGTAAAAGTTACACGCGACCACTACATGCAAAAATTAGATGAAGAATTCCCTCTATATGGCTGGGCTAAAAATGCGGGCTACGGAACGAAGCAACACCAAGAAGCACTTCGCCTTCATGGAATCACGCCCTATCATCGAAAAACATTTGCCCCCATTCAAGCACTCTTACCGTAGAACCAAATTTTCTACTAACCCAAGTCTCGTTTCATGAAAAAACAACGAGATCCCTTAACGTAATTTGAACGCTCAAAATCCACTTGATACCCAAGTTTTTCATAAAAAGGCCATGCTCCCTGAAAGTCCATGGTTTGAACTGTTGAAATTTCGCACCCTTTTTCCATCCCATAGGCATGAACCTTAGTCATAAGGTCACGCGCTATTCCTTGATTTCTATAGTCTTGATGCACCCAGAGCTGATCTGTAAAAGCAGTGCCATAAAGCAAAAAACAATTCACCCCGGCAATGATCTCTCCATGATCATCTCGTGCAAAAAAAGCAAAAGGCTCCGCCCGACCAAACTCGAGTGTTTCTTCATTAATCCGATCGGTTAAAAAGGACACATCTTCTGAAGATGGCTCTTTTGTAAAATGGATCTTCATGAGTCTCTCTATTTTTCCTGATTCTCTAGTTCAATTGTAACGGCTGTTCCATAAACCAGAATTTCTAGTGTTCCTGCCAAAAGTGTTGTTGTTGAAACACGCACAGCAACAAGCGCATTTGCCCCCACTTTTGCCGCTTCTTTCATTAAACGATCCAAAGCTTCCTCCCGCGCTTGGGCAACCAAGATCGTATAGCTTTTCACTTCTCCTCCAACTAGTTTACGTAAAGAGGCCACAAAATCGCTCCCAATATGACGCGCACGAACAGTGTTCCCCATCACAACACCATGTGTTTTTACAATCTTATAGTTTTCAATTTTATCCTGAGAAGAAACCAAGATGGGGTGAGTCGTATGTTTTTTTGTCATGATCAGCGTCCTTTAACGTGGTTTTTAATAGCCTGTGCAATAAGCCCCTGCAGATACTGTTCAATCACATTAAAGGCCAACTGTGATGCTTGTTCTTTTGTCGGCTGCTCAATGCCATTTCTCATGGCTTCTGCATACATACGCTGCTGAATATCATTCACAGAACATACAAGCATTAGTACTTTATCATTTCTTTTAAGTTTTGTTGGAACCACAAATCGATCATCCACTTTCCTCAGTGCTTTTTGAAGCTCTTGCAGAAAACCCTTTAAAGAAACTTGCGATTCTAACGCTCTCAAACGCCCTTGAGGTAAATTCGAAAAGGCTTTAAAGCTTGGGTTTTGTTCTTTTTGAGTCTCAACTCCTTGCTTAAAATATGTCAAACATTTGGAAAGAAGGTTTCCTTTTGTGACCTGCAAAGATGAGGGGCATTCTCCCGCAATTCGCAGCACATTATACAATCCCGCAAAAGTTTCAAGATCATTTCCAGAGCACGCAAATCGATTAAAATAAATCGCCCCTTTTCCTGATCCAGGACACGCTATTTTTTCAGAATGTGCCGCTTGCGCCTTATCCGCCAAGACTTCTAAAACAGCCCGCGCGTCTTCTGCCTCTTGCGCTTCTAACTTGCTTCTTGCTTCTCGTTCGGTTCTTGGATTGAAGAGCATCTGAACCATATCCTGCTCCTCTCCAAATGACCGGCCAAGCTGTTGCTTGATACCTTCAACCAAACCGTACAATGTAAAGGTTGTTTCTTTTGCAGCTTGTGAAGCCCCCAAAGAAGGAACGGATCGAACCTGAAAAGCTCCTTTTTTTCGACTGCGAATCCCTTTATTAAAAGAGGCAAAAAAAGAAGGAAGGGAAACAGTTTCTTGCAGCTTTTCTAAAGCAGGAGCCAATGTTTGATAAGCTCTTTTTTTCTCAAATCCTTTTTTTGCTATATGAGCGCTTGCATGCCCAAAACAATTTATTCCCCAAGCCACTGGATCAAATGATTTTTTGAAAGAGCCCTTTTTACAAACGGATGCAAAATTCAAAGCACGATAAAAAGCAGCCAACCCATAGACAGGATCTGCCTGACATTTTTTGTCATTAACAATTAAAGAAAAACGTCCTGTTCCTTTCTTATCCTTCACATCACAAGTAACACTATCTGTTTCTTGCAGCTTGCTCGGTGACCCTAAAATACCTTTTTGAATTCCCTTAGGTAGCTCTGGAACAAATGTGTCGGTTAACTGTGAGGCAAAAACTGGCAACAAATTCAATGTAAACTCTTCCGCGTTCTGCGCATTAAGAGCTAGCACTTTCGCTAACACTGTTTTCACGTTCACTTCTTTTTCATGTGCAGTGCGTTTTGTTTTTTCTTTAATATAGTTTTTTCCCTCCCAATGAGCTGGAATAACGACTTCTTTAAACCCTTTTTTATCTGTTAATTTAATATGCGATTTATTCTGAGGGAGTGCCCTTAGAAAAGAGAGAAGGTACTCTTTAAGCCCGACTGATTTTTCTATTTTTTCATAGGCTGCTATCCCCTCTGAAACGAGCGTCTTTTTAGAAGAAGAGTAGGAGTTTAGCTTTTTATAATGTTTTCTTAAAAAAGAGCTTAAAGGAGATGCAATTGAAAAATCTTGTTTCTCTATCCCTTTAATCAACACACCTAAAACAGCCTCTTTCACATTCTTATCACACGCATCTTGTATGTAAGAAAGCCCTTCGTACATTGTTTCAAGCGCAGAAAAAGGAGACTCTGTTAAGGTGTTTTTATCAAAAATCCAAGGCGCCTTTTCTCCACACTGAAAAACCTTTGTGCCCGGAAAATTCTTGGGCGTAATAAGGGTATCAATTAAATAGAGCAAAACACTTTTTGCTTGATGACTTAAGTCTATTTTTTGATTTTTACCCTCTCCAATATAGTGCACATTAATCGATAATAAATTGGTCAAAAATTCTGTCACATTAAACGCCACTTTTTTTCCTTTTTGGCGTGTTTCAAT
>CAYGMA010000074.1:0-3953 GCA_964351045.1 uncultured Holosporaceae bacterium
ATCATCATACCAAACGGTAATCACGATCATTAAAATCAGAGAAAAAATAACCCCGTTAATGGATCCTACTAAAACTTCTTTCGTTACGGCCTTGAATGTATTTGCAGGACTCAGCATTTTTGTTGCAAGAGCGCGTACCGTTAAAGCAATCACTTGCGTTCCCGAAGCGCCGCTCATGCCACTCACAATAGGTAACAGGGCTGTTAAGGCAGGCTTAACCCCAATAACACCCTCATAGTGTGAAAACACCAAGATTAAAATAAAAGAGTTAATGAATGTCACCATTAACCCTGCCATACGATGATAAGACGTCAAAAGAACGGGCGCAGTCAAATCGCTGTTATCCACACCTGTAATCTGCATAATTTCTTTTTGAGCTTCTTCATCAATAATATCCACCACATCATCTGATGTGATCATTCCAATAATACGATTTGCCTCATCTACAACTGGCGCCGAAACTAAATCATAATGCTTAAACACATACGCAACTTCTTCTTGATTTTGATCTGCTGGGATTGTATGAAGCTCTCCAGCCATAATATCAGAAAGCTTTGTTTTTCCTCCATGTCGAATCAATTGATTCACAGGAATGCGCCCTATAGGCTCATGACGAGGGTTAACCACATAAATCTCATAAAAGTGCTCTGGTAAATGTTCTGACTCTTGCACAAATTTAACAAGCGCTTCAATGGTCCAAAAAGAAGGAGCAATCACAACTTCTTGCTGCATAATACGCGCAGCAGAATCCTCTGGATAGGTCAAAACTTTTTCAAAATTTGACCGATTTTCAGATGGAATTGCTTTTAAAAGGCGGCGTTGCTGTTGCTCATCCAATTCATCAAACACGTAAAACGCATCATCACTATCTAATTGGGGGAGCAAGAGTGCCAACTTTCGAATACTAATGTGTGAAACAATAGACTTAAAAGAGCTTGGAGAGAGGTTCGTTAAAAACTCCGGATCAAAATCTTGATCAATAAACCCAAAAAGCTTTATACGCTCTTCATTTCTAAGCCGGTCAAACAAAAGCCCCAAATCGGCTGGGGCCAAAGGCGTTGTGAGTTTTAAAATCTCATCCGAGTCATTGTCAAAAAGCGCTTCCCGTACATCAGCAAGAAAGTCATCTGATATAACGCCTTGCTTTTCATCTTCATATGGTTTGTCGGTCATATCTTTTGCCTACTATGAGATTTGATTTATTTACTAAAACCCATGTCCTTACTTATAGTATTTTCTAAAATGCTGCAAGCGACAGGATATAAGTTACGCACCAATTTTCTTCTTGATAATTTTAATAGACTCAGAAAAAGATTTTCTTTCTTTTTTTTCATTATGCTTAAGAAATTTGGTGAATTTTTTAAACTTTTTATCTTTCACAAGTTGATAAACAGTTTTTAAAATACCCCAACCGTAAAGTAAAAAAGTCTTATCGTTTAAATCAATTTCTCCCTTAAATGCTTTTTTCTCTATACCAGAAAATCCAGCTAAAGAATCAAATTCTTCTTTAGAAATATCAAGCCTTTGGCTTTCTGGAACCCGTTGAAGTTCTTTAACAGCTAGTGAAAAAAGGTAACATATAGAAGCAACGTAATATTGAGCTTTTTCAAAATCTGTTGGTTCTCGTCCGAAATAAAGAGCTAAAAGATTATTTGAGTCTCCCGGCTGCACGATAACCCTATAAGCAACGCTTGCAAGTTCTTGGTAGATATTAGAAATTGAATAACTTTCCCAATCAATGATATAAGCCCTTTCTTCTGACACAAGGATATTCCCTGTATGAAGATCATTATGAGATAAAACAGGGGAAAAGTTTTTTGTAAAACCATAAGCCTTTTCAACTCCGTGAAGAATTGACTTTAACACTGGCCTTAAATGCGACGGAACCTCATTAAAAGACCAATTAGAAAATTTCTCGATAGAACTTTTGAATAACTGGTCTTTAGAATTTATACGCAAGCTAGAGATTTTCTTCAAAAACTCAGCCATTTCTTTTGTCGTTTTCTCAGGCTGTTCAAAAGGAAGGGCTTTAATAGGTGGAATAAAATCAACTAAAAGCAGATGGTTTTCTAAATCAACAAAATGAATTTTTACACCAATATCAAGCAATGATGCCACCTCAGTTGCAACCACCTCAGAAACGATATTGCTCACCCCACGTTTAGGGCTAATTTGGCGCAAAACATATTCTTTATCACCCACGCGAATAACGCTCATTCTCGCTCCTGAATCCCCTACAGCCAACGTTTTCACAAACGCATACTCCGATGTTCCAAAGGTCTTTTGCAAGTGCGTTTTTAATGATTTTTGTTGCGACTCTGAAAGCACAAGCCCTTCTGCTTGCACGTGAGCAAAGCTCAAACAAACCCAAAGAAAAAATAATAAACGGTATTTCATAGACTCCCCCCTGCGATTTTCAGGTAAATTCTAACACATTCTAAAAACAAGTGCATAAAATTCCACTCCACTTCCTCTTCAAATGCTAAAGAAAATTAATAAAGGCCCTAAATTTTCATTGACAGTCCTTCCCTCTCCTTGGTATGAAGCTTATGAATTTATTAAAAGGTTACATAAATTATGGCAGTGAAAATCAGACTTGCACGTGGTGGATCTAAAAAACGCCCATTTTATCGTATTGTTGCCGCTGATGAGCGCGCACCTCGAGACGGAAAATTCCTTGAAAAACTTGGAACGTATAATCCACTAGTTGAGTCTGACCAACGCATTGTTTTAGATCTTGACCGCGTTAAGCATTGGCTTTCTGTTGGGGCTCAACCAACAGACCGTGTTCACAAATTTTTAAGTGACTTAAACGTTCTTAAAGCAAAAGAAATCACGCCACAAACAAAGAAAAATATGCCAAAGCAAAAAGCGCAAGAACGCTTAGCTGAAAAAGCACAAGCTGAAGAAGATGCTAAAAAAGCGGCAGAAGAAGCTGCTCAAGAAGCAAACGCTCCAGCTCCTGAAGAAACAGCCGCTGAAGAAGCAGCACCAGCAGAAGAAACTTCTTCTGAGGAAGCATCTACTGAAGCGTAAAAATATTTTTTATAAAATCAGGCCTCTATTGCGAGGCCTTTTTTGTACCCAAAATCAATCATCTTTGTGTTAGGGTAGCACCATGACAAATACAAAAAATTCTCCCTTAAAAAAAGCTGCTCAAATCGTTAATACACACGGTGTCAAAGGGTTAGTAAAACTCAATCCTACACTCAGCTCATTAGACCCCCTATTAGAGTTGAACGATTTTTTTTGGGAGGATGGAACCCCTCTTTCTCTTGAACCAAAATTTATTGCAAAAGATCTTCTCGTTGCTTCAATCGAAGGTATTTCCGATAAAAATGCAGCAGATGAACTTAAAAACAGATATATTTATACACAGCATGTTTTTGAGTCCGACCCTGAAAACGACTCGTTTTTATATGATGACCTCATTGGTATGGCAGTTCTTGTTAACCAAAAAGAATTTGGACACGTCAAAAATCTATATAATTATGGCGCAGGAGATGTCGTTGTGATTCAGCAAGAAGGTTCCCAAGAACTCTTAGAAGTTCCCTTTATCAAAAAATTCATTCCAGAGATCAACCTGTCAAAAAAAACCATCTCCCTCACCCCAGAGGCGCTTGAAACGTTTCTTGAACTCAATCAAAATAAATCATGAGCACCTCTCCTTTTTTAAACACTCAAGTAATCACTCTTTTTCCAGAAATGTTTCCTGGCCCCTTAGAGCATTCATTAGCCGGGCGTGCCCTTAAAAACAACGTATGGACTCTAGATACAATAAACCCTAGAGATTTCGCGACAGACAAACATCAAACAGTTGATGCGCCCGCTTATGGTGGCGGTCCTGGCATGCTTCTCAAAGCCGATGTTTTACAAAAAGCCATCAATAAAGCTCAAGAGAAACAAAAAGGGCCCTTGATTTATTTGTCCCCGCGTGGTAAACGCCTTAATCA
>CAYGMA010000074.1:3963-5884 GCA_964351045.1 uncultured Holosporaceae bacterium
TAGATGCGTGTGTTCGATTGCTGCCAGGCGTCATGGGTGATGCACAGTCAGGTTTGGACGAAAGTTTTGTTTCAGGCTTGTTAGAATATCCCCATTATACACGCCCAGAGGTTTGGAATGGCCTCAAGGTACCAGAAGTTTTACTTTCAGGTCACCATAAGAAAATTGAGGACTGGAGATATGAGCAATCCGTCCAGCAGACAAAAAAGATAAGACCCGATTTATGGGATGAGTATCTAAAAAAAAATAGGTGAAGACAACATTCCTGACTTTGCCCCAGGCGATACGGTTCGTGTTTGGGTGAAAATTAAAGAAGGAAACAACGAACGTGAGCAGGCGTATGAAGGTGTTTGCATTGCAAAAAAATCTCGTGGCATTCGCTCAGCTTTCACGGTTCGCAAAATTTCTTATGGAGAAGGTGTTGAAAGAAACTTCCCTCTTTACTCTCCACTCCTACGCATTGAAGTGGTTAGACAAGGATCTGTTCGCCGTGCGAAACTTTATTACCTAAGAGAACTAACCGGTAAAAAAGCACGGATTCCAGCTAAGAAGCGTGGTCTTTCAAAAAACAAAGCCAGCTAAACTTCTAGTAAATGGTCTATGGTCGGCGGCTTGGCCGCCCACTCTCAACAGCTAAACGTTCTAATTTAGAACTTGGAACGGATGCCTTTTCAATTTCCTTGCCCTCAGAAGAAAGTGAAAAACTCCATCTTCCTTCCCTTTTTCCCGTTACGCCAAAAAAAATAGCGCTTGAGATTGGCTTTGGCTATGGAGAGCATCTTCTCATGAAGTGCCAAAAATATCCTGACTGGGGGTTTATTGGGTGTGAACCCTATGTTAATGGCCTTTCAAATCTCTTCCAGAATGCCTTAGACGTATCCTTAAAAAACCTGCGCACCTATCAAGGGGATGCAAATCATCTTTTAAAGCACCTGAAACCAAGTTCTTTAGATGCTCTTTATATTCTTTTCCCAGATCCTTGGCCAAAGAAACGCCACAATAAAAGGCGCATTATTCAAAAACAATCCATGAAGCTGTTTGCTGACCTTTTAAAAACAGGAGGCACACTTTTAATAGCAACAGATCATGAGGATTATGCAGAATGGATTGAAAAAGCCATACATGCCTCTCCTCATTTTTCTTGGGTTAACAAAAAAACACCATCCCAAGCTCCTGATGATTGGGTTTTAACGCGCTATCAACAAAAAGGCGTGCACGAAGGCCGTCCGCCTCGATTTTACCAACTAGAAAGAAAAGAAAATAGGTTTCTAAAAATTTTAGGCTATTTCATCGATTTGTTTTTTGTTTAGGCGATAGACTGTCCACTCCGACATAGCCTCAGCCCCCAACCGAAGGTAAAAATCTATAGAAGGCTTATTCCAATCAAAAACACACACCTTTCTCCCATAAACTCTCTTTTAAGAACAAGAAACTTCTTGCAATTCATAAATAAGTAGTCTAAATAACCAGGTAAACATTAGTTAAGCAAAAGGTTTGTTATGGCAGTCCCTAAAAGGAAGACATCAAAATCAAAAAGAAACATGCGCCGCTCACATCATGCGCTTAAAACCTCCCTTGGCACAGAATGCTCAAACTGTGGTGCATTAGTGCGCCCTCATCATGTTTGTTCTGACTGTGGGCACTATAAAAACAAGCAAGTTTTAAAAATTGTAGAAAATACTTCTGACTCAGAAGAATAACCCTCTACCCTCAAAAGATATTGTGTCTAAAAAAGTAAGATTTTCGGTTGATGTTATGGGGACCGACAAAGGCCCCCAAACTGTTATTGAAGGTCTTTTTTTTGCGCATAAACTTCACCCTACCATTGAATTCCACCTGTATGGGCCAGAAGACATTATTGAAAAACTTCTTTCAAAAGATTCTTCTTTTAAAAACGCGTGCGTTGTTCATCACGCTCCAG
>CAYGMA010000075.1:0-5835 GCA_964351045.1 uncultured Holosporaceae bacterium
ATGTGAACATGACAGGATATCAAGGCATTCTACTCCCTAAACTTGTACCAAATTTAGTGCATCTTATGGGAACTGCTTATCCTGAGCTCTCTCGTGCGCAATCGCTCATTGAAAAGACACTCCAAGATGAAGAAGAAAAATTCAGCACCACCCTCAGCCGAGGTCTTTCTCTTCTTGAAGACGAAGTCAAAAATCTTGGGGCACAAAAAACGCTGTCAGGCCATGTTGCGTTTAAATTGTATGACACCTACGGCTTTCCTTTAGATATGACGCAAGACACCCTTAAATCAAAAGGAATCTCCATTAACACAGATGAATTTAATACGGCAATGGAAGAGCAAAAACAAAAAGCGCGAGACAACTGGAAAGGCAGTGGAGATCAAAAAGAAAACCCTATTTTCCTAGAGCTTTGCTCTTCCTTAGGGGCAACCACTTTCATTGGCTACACGCAGAATGAAGGAGAAGGAAAAGCCCTTGCTCTCGTGCATGAGAATCAAGAAATTGAAACGCTTTCACCTGGCCAAGAAGGATTTTTGATTGTTGATCAAACTCCTTTTTATGCAGAATCTGGTGGACAAGTAGGAGATCATGGCTCTGGTTTTGGAGAAAACGGGCTATTTTTTAATATCCTCGACACGCAAAAAACTAAAAACGGCCTTGTCTTTCACAAGGTAATGGTAAAAGAAGGCACTCTTAAAAAAGGTCAACCACTTAATTTAAAAGTTAATGTCCAACATCGACAAGCGGTTAAAGCAAATCATTCTGCAACACATCTTTTGCACGCAGCCCTTAGAACGCGCTTTGGAGATCATGTAATTCAAAAAGGATCCCTCGTAACAGCTGATAAACTCCGGTTTGATTTTACGTTATCTCAGCCACTTACCTCAGAAGATCTTCTTTTTCTTGAAAATGATATTAACAATACATGCCGAAAAAACCTCCCGACTCAAACAAAGCTCCTCGAACTAGAAGAAGCCCTTGAATCTGGTGCCATGGCTCTATTTGGAGAAAAATATGATCAAAAAGTGCGCGTTGTTGAGATTGGATCTCTTGAATCAAAAAATGAGGCACCTTCTGTTGAGCTATGCGGAGGAACACATGTATCTGCCACAGGAGAAATTGGCCAATTTAAAATCATTAGTCAGTCAAGTGTTGCGGCAGGCATTCGTCGGATTGAAGCCATTACAGGCCAAACCACCGAGCGTTATTTAAACACGTCGCTCGACCTTTTAAACCAGCTTTCAAAGAAGTTGAAAACAACGCCAGCTAATTTATCGCAAAAAGTAGACCAGCTTTTAGAAGAAAGAAAAACGTTAGAAAAAAAATTGAAAACACCTCAATCCAACTCTTCTCTTTTTTCTGCAAAAAAAGAAATAAAAAAGCTAGGGGATATTTCTTTTGTGGTTGAACAACATGAAGACCTAGATCCAAAGCTTTTACGCACACGTTTTGATGCTCTTAAAAAAGAAACACCTCAACACGCTGTTTTCTTAATTCTTAATTACGACTCTAAGACAGAAAAAATTTCTGCAATTCTCGGCATCACAGAAGATTTAAACCACATATTTAAAGCAAATGAAATGATCCCTTCTGTCGCTCAAACCCTAGGCGGGAAAGGTGGTGGTGGCCGTGCTGATATGGCTCAATGTGGGGGGCAAGGCAAAAAAAATATCCTAAATTGTATAAAAACAGTTGAAAAATTAATATTAAATAAATAAATAGTAGAAAAATATTTCTTATTATTTGTTATATTTTTAATTGGGATAAACGTTTAGGAGAAATGCCACATGGCTAAAAAATTGAATATTGAAGAAGCAACCAAATCACTTGCCCTGTTGGCGCAAGAATTTCCGGAGTGCTTTACACTAGCAGCTCCTCAACCCCTTAAAGTCAATATCAAAAAAGATATTGTTGAGCATTGGGGTGATACCCCTAAGTTCTCAAAAACGAAACTTCAACAAGCTCTGTATTTCTATACAAATTCAGCAGCTTATCTCAATGCTTTTAAAATGGAACCTGTTCGTGTTGACCTACACGGCAACCCAGTAGAAGATGTTTTAGAGTCAGACAGAGATCACTCTTTTAAAAAATACCTCGCTAAATACAAGAAAAAAGGCCCAGGAAAACCACGAGGCTCTTTCTCACCCAGAGGAGAACGCCCTCAGTTTTCAGATACAGGCCCTGTTGGGTTTGAAAAATCTGCTGCCCCTTTTTCTGTTTCATCTCCGATGAAAGATATTTCTAAAGTTGAAATTATCAAAAAACCATCTCGCAGAAAATCATCGCTATTAACACGCACTCCTTTAAAAAAGTAAATATAATTTTTTATTTGATTTTTATTTATAAATACTAATATATTCTTAAAAAAATTAAGAAAGCCACATTAATGAAAAAAACTTTTATTTTCACACTCACTCTCTTGACGCTCTCATTCAACAGTTTCTCAATGCTTCCAGGTGATTATTCAGAGGAAGAGGAAAACACACCGCCTCAACAAACATCCATAGAACAACAAGCTGTTAATAAAGCAGAGTCTGTTGAAACAAAAACCAAGCGAAAACAAGGTCCCTGGAAATTAAAGCGTGTTTCTTCTCGTGCCCGAATGAGCCACACAGAAATCCTAACTACAGAAGAAGAAGAAAAAGTTATTAGCGCTATAAAAAAAGCAAACACAGTCATTAGAAATATGGAAAAAGCAAATAAAACAGGGCAAGCTCTTATAGTTCATTGCACTCAAAACCCAAAAGACCTAAAAGGAATTTTACGCTCTAAAGGCACCTCTAAGAAAAAACTAAACGTTAGATGGAAAAAAACGCACGAAGTCAAAATTTTTTAAGCTAAATCGGCATGCTAAGTGCCAACGATTTATGATATAATTAGGGGTCAAAAAACAAGGAACAAAATGAAACATATTATCTATCTCTTTATTTGCCTTATAGCTTTTTCTGCTTCAAATAGTGGAGCGATGGGTAAAGACCCTGAAGTTGCCCAAGCTCAAGATGATCTCCAGAACCTTAATCTAAACGCAAGACCTCAACTTCATAGAATCCCAAGGTTATATGGACAGGCTTTTATAAACGCCCATAATGGAAAACTGCAAGAGCTGGTAGACCGTTACAACGCGGCGCGCAACGATCAGGAAAATAGAAGAAACTAATTTCTCATCCCTTGCTGCTCGCAAGTTTAACCAGCACCTCAAGGCCGTTTTCCAAGCGGCCTTGATTTTTTTCATCGATTATTTTTCCACTCACCTCATCTAAGGCTTTATGAGCCTGAGGAATAGAAACACTATGAGGGCACATAATTGCTCCCATATGCAAAAGCATCATATTTAACGTTTGGCAAGCCTTAACACTCCCATACACAGAAGGAGAAGCTCCTCCCACCAGAATGGGTTTATTTTTAAGAGGCTCAAGCGTATTTGTTGGAAAAAAAACAAAATTAAAAACAGAATCCAGCATATTACATAATGCCGGTGGAATGTTCCCATTATATTCAGGCGTTGTAATAAAAATTCCCGAAGCTCCCTGGATTTTTCCCCGAATTTCTTTCACCGCTTCGCAGGGTTCTGAATGCTTTCCAGGCATCAAAAGTGGAATATCATACTGAGATAACCCAATCATCTCTGATGTCACGTGTCGCCCCTCAAGATATTTTTTCCCTATTTTAGCCAATTTTGTGTTTAAAGAACTGGAGTCAACACCCCCTGAAAAAACCAAAATCATCCTATTCCTCCAATGCTGCTAACGAATTGAAAATTCTATTTTTCTTGCGCGTTTTTATTGCAGTCTTTTTTATAATATTTTATATTAAAATTATAGCATCTTAAATGAGCACGCAAATGATTATTAACTTTCCAAAACGATCTGAAAAAAGCATTGGAGCGGTTTATTCTGTTGATATGAGCTCTGAGTATCCGCTCACACTCTACACTTCTCCTGTTTATGCTGGAACACCCGCCCTCTCTGAGGACTTCACAGAAGGAAAGTTAGACCTTAATAAACACCTGGTACACAACCCAGAAAAAACCTTTATCGTTAAGGTGAGCGGGGATTCCATGAGAGATGCAAGCATCCATCCAGAGGATCTGCTGCTTGTTGATTCTTCCATTCGCGCAAAGACTGGAAACATCGTTGTAGCCGCTATTAATGGAGAGCTAACAGTTAAACGTTTGCACGTAAGCAATAAAACTATTTTTCTTATGCCTGAAAACTCCGGATATGCAGGCATTGAAATCACACGTGAGATGGATTTTGTTATTTGGGGCGTTGTGACGAATGTCATTCACAAAGTTTCCTAAGGCCTTTTTCACCCTTCTTTTCTTTTTCTCTGCCCTCCTTTCTATACAGGCGTATGCATCCGAAGCCATGTCTGCAGCTTTATCAACACCAGAAAGAATAAAAGAAGCCGTTGAATATTCTGGTGTTTCTGCTGAAAAAAAGATGAAAGATCTTTTAAAAGCTGATCTGCATTATGCGCAAGCTCTTTACTATTTAAACCGCGAAAAAGCTGGGTTTATGGCGCAGGAACGCTTTGAATTGGCGCATGATCGTGCTATTGCAGACATTCGAGATCTTTCTCTTATCAAAGAAGATAACGCCCGCATGCAAAAGGCTCTAGAAGCGCGTCAGTCTTGGCTTGGCGGGTTTAAACGCGCTCAGTTTAAAGACATTCCCAAAGAACGCGGCTTCTTTTAAGCCCATTTTTTTCTAAAAAAAGAGCAATTTTTAGCCTATTTTTAGCCTATTTAGAGTCGTTTTTTAGGGGTTTTGACCCCATTTTTTGATGTTTTCACCCCCTTTTTTGACCTCTACAAGGCACTTTTTGACGTCTACAGACTGCTTTTAGTTTTTTTCTCACCCAGCCTCTCTTGAAATATTTTTTTCCATGCCTATCTAAAGCACGTACTTATAAAAATGATAGGAAAAACCAGTGGCAAAAATAATTTCATTTGAAACATATACAAAAAAAGGACCTAAAATGACATCCCCTGCACTGTCTTGTGATCTCAGTTTGAATGACATCAAGATTAAATTCATTGAGTATTTTTCTGAAACACAAATAGCAGATATTTACCTAAAACCTGTGAACTTAAACTGCCCCTATGAAAAGCTCTTAATCACCATTTGCTCAGTTGCTATTAATACAAAGAACAACGATAAATCAATGGCCATTGCTGAATGTATTTATCAACAAGATTTAAAAGGGCTCTCTCTCAATGGGTTTATTGATTGCATCAACCAAGATGATCTTATTATGGCTTGTTTACAAGTTGAACTTAAGAAACTCAAACAAGTTGACCGTTTGTTCCTTGTAAACGTTTTACAGTCAAAGTTCCCAAAAGAAGAAGCGTCTATTAATTTACTTAAAACATTCTTGTTTGCTCAAGATCAAGATCACAAGCTAGAGATCTTTCCTCAACTTAATCAACAAAGCTAAGACAATAAATCTTTCTGCGCCTGAGCAATACGCTCGGGCGTTGAGCCTTGTATTATTTCTTCAAATAATTGATGCCAGTTCAACTCAGCACGCAAATGCATAAAAACAGATCCTAATCCTACGGCAGACCTGTCCATAAAAACGAATGTGCGCGGTGGCTGAACGCCGCCTGCTTCCTTGAGTTTTTTTGAAACCAGCGCCGCTACTTCCCGTCCTTTATGGCTGCTAAATTCTTCTTCAATCGGTCTTACTCTATCTTCTAATAAAGGCCCATACAAATAACCCGACCAAAGCTGTAAAGCTTCAATGACACCCTGAGATAAATTCTTAAACCCCCAAAGCTCATAAGCATGCACCTCACGGTCTCGATCTTGTGCTTTCAAGGCTTGATATAAC
>CAYGMA010000076.1:0-3381 GCA_964351045.1 uncultured Holosporaceae bacterium
CAGTTTATAGCTTTTAAAATCACCAGAAACCATTTTAATATCAGCAAAACCCTCTACCTTTAAACCTTCTAAACCAGCATCAATATTTTCATCAGAATCATGCCAAGAATAAGACCTTTTCCCAAAATCAGCTCGATTTAATTTCATTCCTGTAATGTTTGAAATTATTCCTAAAGGGATTGGATTTAAAACCTTCAATACAGTTGTCGAATAAATATAACGCCTATTAGAAGCCGAATGCTCTTTTATTTCTTGCTGCCTAATAACATCCATTGAGACTTCTCCGTAAGATTTATTCACTTCGACTTTCAGCTCATAAATTCCTGTCTTTTTTTCTGGCTCTTCTACTCTTTCACTTCCTGGTCTTTTCCCTCTCTCAGAGCTGCTAGAACTGAGAACTGCTTGCTCTTCGCCCTCTTCTTCAAGAGTCATTTTTGCTTTTTTGCTGGATGCCGTTGCTAAAAAAGCAGACAGACAAATTATAAACTGAAATATTTTTATCATACAGGTTTCTTCTTTTATTTTACATGCACTGAAGTTTTGGCTTCACACGTAAACTATATGATTTCTAAAAACCTACAGGCCAATTGAAAAAAAGGTAAAATTTATAATGGATTTTTAACTTACATTGAACTCATGGGTTTTCATTCGCTGCACCATTGGCACACCCTGCAACTCATTTTCGCTATGTTCTGAGAGTTATTTTTTCGACGCTCTTAAGTTTTTCTTATATCCTGGTGCCTATTTTTCTCCGTGACACACTTCCTTCTCTACGCCCCGGGGCTTGCCCCCGGGATCCAGTCAAAAAAGTGCGCAGCTCAACTTCCTGACAGTTTTGAAAAATCGAGCACAGAAGAAAAGAGCGACTCAACATCCATTAAAAGGGCCAATCGATTTCGTTCGATCTCTGGATTTGGATCATGAATCATGACGTTTTCAAAAAGACTATTTAAAGGCACACAAAAAGTTTCCAGCTGGGCAAAAATTTTGTCCAAATCACACTCTTTCTCCTTACCCCCTTTTTTGGCCTCGTAGACGTCATTTTTGGGGTCCAAAAGGCCATTTTTTGGGTCCAAAAGACCGTTTTTTGGGTCCAAAAGACCGTTTTTTTGCTCCTTTTTGACCAAATTAAACACCGTTAATTCGTTCGAATCTTGAAAAAGAGAGGGGTCAACGCCCTTATCTAACCCTTTGATATTCTTGTCTTTTGAGGCTTTCAACAAGCTGTGAATGCGATCAAAAAGCGCAATTACTTTTTTTCCTTTTTCCGTTGGAAGAATGTTTTTTAACGCCACACAGTACTGGTAACCCTTTGAAAAATCTAAAGAAAACCAGGGTGCATTTAAAACAGATTCCACACTTTCATGAGAAAAATCTGCTTTTAATGAGTGCCGGAAACGGTCAATCATAAACTTTTTAAGCGCCTGTTTATACGCCTCTAAAGGCTGTTTTTTTTCAGATTTTACAAGGGCATAGACCATCTCAAAAAGAGATTCCAAGTCAACTTTCACCCCTTGATCAATCATGATTTTGATCAGTCCCAACGCCGCGCGCCGCAACGCATACGGATCCTTAGAACTTGTAGGCTGAATGCCCACGGCAAAAAAGGTCGCAAGCCCTTCTAATTTCTGAATAAATGATAGAAGCGCAGCCGTTTTATTTGGGAATTTATCCTCACGATATTGGCAGGAAACAGCCTGACACACAGCGTCGTTATAGCCTTTCAACGCCACGTAATAACCGCCCATAACCCCTTGTAATTCCGGGAATTCTCCCACCATTTGAGACGCTAAATCGGCTTTCGAATACTGGCACGCCGTTAAAAGATCCTTGTTTTCCGGATCTATCTCCCTCGCAAGCACCTCAAAGCGCTGCACACGTTCAAAAACAGACCCCAAATCTTCATGAAAAATCTGTTTTTTCAAGTGGTTATTCCATGCATCCAAAGGCTGCTGCTGATCTGTTTCCCAGAAGAATTGCGCATCCTGAAGCCGTGCTCGAAGCACCGCTTCATTTCCAGAAACAATCCCCTCCATCCCTTTTGGAGCCTGGATGTTAGCCGTAAATAAAAACTCTGATCTCAAGCGTCCAGACCCCGCATCATACAACGGCGTAAAGTACTGATGTTCCCACATACTTGTGGTTAGAATCTCTGACGGAATGGTTAAAAATTCCTCTGAAAAACGCCCCACGCACACCACTGGCCACTCCACCAGGCCCGCCACTTCCTTGATCTGGCTTGCCCCATTTTCTGGTAACTGTGCCTTTAATTCTTTGGCTTTTTGTTCATAACCAGAGCGAATAAGCTCTTCCCGGCGCGCTGTTTCCAACACCACTTTATGCGCTTCCAACTTTTTTTTATAGTCTTCCCACCCCGAAACAACAAAAGGCCCTGGCGCCATAAAACGATGCCCATACGACTCTGCACCTGTTGAAATCCCTGGATGTGGTGGTGTAAACTCTAAGGGTTTTCCATCAAATAAAATTAAAATATGATGAATCGGCCGCACCCAAGAGAACCCTGTGTGTGCCCCCCAGCGCATGGATTTAGGCCAGCTCATACTGGTTAAGAACCGATGTATAAGCCCTGTTAAAACCTCAGACGTCTGCTTTCCTTTCACACACACTTGTGCAAATAAAAACGCCCCTTTTTTACCCAAGTCCCGGTGTTCACAGTCTTCAAGCGTAATCTGATTAGACGCCAAAAATCCTTGAATTGCCTGGTCTGGCGCATCAACACGTGGCCCTTTTTTTTCTTCTTGCTGATCCGCCTGCTGCAACGGCAACCCGTCAATATGCAAAACCAAACGCCGCGGCGTCACATAACTTGAAATGGAAGCGCTCTCAAGCCGCGCATCCATAAGCTCTTTCTCAAAAAAATCCTTTAGTTTCTGGCAGGCCATCTCCTGCATCCGTGCAGGAATTTCTTCGGAAAAAATCTCTAAGACAAAATCACTCATGCCTAAACCCCTTGCTCTGACTGTTGACGCCATAGGGCACAACACGTTTTTGCCATGGCCCGCACCCGCGCAATGTAAGACGCCCGCTCAGTCACGCTAATAGCACCCCGCGCATCCAATAAATTAAAAGCATGACTTGCCTTCAAACAATAATCATAAGCTGGCAGCGGTAAGTTTTGCTCAATCAAGGCCTGGCAGGTGTGTTCATACTGCTTAAAATTCTCCAAAAGATGATCCACATTGGCATGCTCGAAGTTAAAAGCAGAGTACTGTTTTTCATTTTCCAGAAAAATGTCTCCCCAGGTTATTTCTTCTGCCCCTGTTTTTCCGTTCCAATTCAAATCAAGCGCACTTTTTTTATTTTGAAAAACCAACGCTAAGCGCTCAAGGCCATAAGTCAACTCAAGAGATACGGGGTCAC
>CAYGMA010000076.1:3391-4678 GCA_964351045.1 uncultured Holosporaceae bacterium
CAGAACCATTTCCCCAAACCTCCCAACCAAGGCCACTCGCTCCTAAAGTTGGGCTTTCCCAGTCATCTTCCACAAACCGAATATCATTGTTTTGCACATCAAAGCCAATAGCTCTTAGGCTTCCCAAATAAAGCTCCTGGGCATCTTGCGGGCTTGGCTTAATGATTACCTGAAATTGATAATAGTGCTGAAACCGATTTGGGTTTTCTCCATATCGTCCGTCTGTTGGGCGACGACACGGTTGCACGTAAGCTGCTTTCCAAGGCTTGGAGTCTACAGACCGTAAAGTTGTCGCTGGGTGAAAGGTTCCTGCGCCCACTTCCACATCATACGGTTGTAAAATGGCACAGCCATACTCAGCCCAATAGCGCTGCAATCCTAAAATAATATCCTGAAAAGAGTTTTTCATGATGCCTGACTTCATGTTTTAGTTTGTCTATAGCATACAGGAAAGTTAGAAAGAACCCATAAAATAAAGAGGAATAAGAATTAAAGAACTGAGTAACATACAAAAAGAACCCAGCCTTACCCAGCCAGAGCAGACTAATGCTCCCGTTGACACCAAACGCATGAGGATTAAGTTTGGCATTAAGACCGCAATAAAAACAAGCGCTACTCCAGCAAACTCTAAAGCCTGCACAAAAATAGTAGGATCAACCATCATAATTAAATAGGGAGGAACAAAAGTTAGCACCCCATTCAACGACTTCTGAGAAAAAGGCACTGAATGAAGCATATCCCTGAAGTAGTTACTCAACCCCAGACCCACTCCCAAAAAGGATGTCAAAACAGCTAAAATTGCAAACAAATTCAATCCGAGCGCCACCCAAGGAAGACCTGATTTACTCGACATATACTGTATCATCGCAGACATATCTGATAGGGACTTTACGTCTCCTCCAGATAAAGAAAGGCTTATGAAAATCCAAATCAAATAAAGCACCACCGAAAGAAATGTTCCCCAAAAAAAAGCTATTCGCAATTTTTTTCGATCACCTTGATTATATTTAACCAAGCTCGTAATACTTCCATGAAATCCAAAAGATGTTATGTAAATCAAAAGAACCGCAACAGAAGAGGATGTATAAGAAAACAAGGAAGATTCATAAAATTGCCCTCCTGCAGCTCCCCAATTAATCTGAGAAACAAGAGGCCACAAAATAAGAACAAAAATAACCATTTTTAGAATAAACAGCACGCGATTGATATAGTCCGTCACTTGAGTATTCCACAAAACAATAGCCGATAACGTCAAGAAAATAAGGGTTCCAATAAGTTTAGGATGCC
>CAYGMA010000076.1:4688-5808 GCA_964351045.1 uncultured Holosporaceae bacterium
ATAGCTTGAAATCAAACCACTGGCTCCAGAAGCATAAGCCGCCAACAGCGCATAGAACAACCAAAAAAAGGCCCCTGTCATGGCTATCCAACCAGGGATACCCAATACATCCTTAACAATGGTATGAAACGTTGCATCTTCCGGATAAGGCTTTGTAATCAATAAAATAATATAGGCATTAGCCAACATAAAAAGCCACGCAGCTGCCATAAAAACAAGCCCCATAGAAAAACCAATTTCTGCTGTTTTAAGAGGCAATGCCAGCATACTGGCCCCAATGGTGGTACCTGCTACAATTAAAATAGTGCCAAACATTTTACTTGAAATCATAAATGAAGGGGTAACGAAACTTGTTAAAAGCGTCAACTAAAAATGAATAAATAAAGTCAGACAAAAAAAAGAGGAAACTTCTTGAAGTTCCCCCTCCGAAAAAATATAATGCTTTAAAATTCGTTAAGTGGTTAGTCGATGAAAGTAGTTATTGAACAAAAAAGTCTCTTAGAAGCTCTCGGGCATGTAAAGCATATCGTTGAGAAAAAAAACATTTCCCCTATTTTAGGAAATGTGCTGATTGAAGCCCAGGAAAACAGCATCCATCTCACCACAACAGACCTTGACATCAGCATTAAAGAGCAGCTAGAGGCACAAGTCCAAGAAGCTGGGGCAACGACTCTTAATATCAATACACTATATGAAATTGTCAGCCGTATTCCTGATGGCTCAACAATTGAGATAAAAAGCAATTCAGAAAACCAACAAGTGTCTGTTAAAAGCGGAAAAGCACGTTTTCAACTTCCCTCTTTACCGGCCGACCAGTTTTCTGCCTCTCTTGTCTCTGACCTCCCTCACAGCTTTACTGTCACAGGCGCAGAGTTTCATACGCTTATTAAGTCAACAGCTTTTTCCATGTCTGACGTTGAATCACACTACACGATGAATGGCGTTTACTTACATGCTCTTGAAAAAGACGGAAAAGAAATCTTGCGCGCTGTTGCAACGGATGGGCACCGCTTAGCCTGTTCTGAGCAACCTGCCCCAAAAGCATGCCTTGAGATGCCTGGAGTCATCATTCCTCGAAAAACCATTCGGTTGCTGCTGAAGCTTTTAGAAAAAAACCGTG
>CAYGMA010000077.1:0-978 GCA_964351045.1 uncultured Holosporaceae bacterium
GAACTCGGTAAAAAAGTCGTTCATAGCGGATCAAAGCTCAGAAATCTACGTGGAACTAAAGGGGTGTTAACATCACGCCACTCAGCAAAGCCACTTGAAGCTCTTTTACGTGAAAAACTTGGCAACCAAACGCTTGCTTACACAAAAAACTTTGTCCTAACCACCAGCACCGTTATTGAGAAGAGAAAACTACGCCCCTCATTTCTTTTCAGTTCTTCTGATGCTATCAAAAGCCTAAAGGGTGACATAAAAGCTAAAAACGGCGCGCCTCTTAATCTTAATTATTTCCTTTGGCAAGCTGGCCGAGCAACCAGCGCGGCACCTACATACTTCAAACCCTTTGTCCTTCCTGTTGGCAATGACCATTCAGTGACTTTGGTCGATGGAGGTGTTGGCGCAAATAACCCCATCAGCGTTGCCCTTTTTGAAGCAGCAAAAATCATTGAAAGAGCCTCTCCCTTCAACTTTAATGATATCGAAATCATTATCCTTTCCCTCAGCACAGGAGAAAACGACTCTGAAGATCCAGCTCAGGATTTTTCTGGACCATTTGGGGGCGGTGCTCTGCAAATTCTTGCCCCGACTCTAGAGTCTTTAATGAATGTGCCTAATTATATTTCAAAGGCCACAGTCAAGCATGGCCTTCAAAAATATGGGGGAAAGGTCATCCGTATTGAGCCTAAGTTTACAGGAAAAGTTCCATTCAACATTGCAACAGAAAAAGCCATTGCGAGCCTTGAAGAAAAAGCCCAAGAAACGGTTAACCTAGAAAAAAAGAAAATCGATGAGATTGTGAATGATATTTTCATATCACTTCAATTACCACAACCAAAGGCTTCTTCTTATGCTCCTCCAATTGCTCCTAGAAGACCGACTGCTAAAAAACCTTCTCTCGCACCTTCTTCCTCTACACCGCCTTCTTTGATTCCTCCTAGACGGGCTTAAAAGAGTTTTTAAGGAATATCAATACTCATTTCT
>CAYGMA010000077.1:988-3171 GCA_964351045.1 uncultured Holosporaceae bacterium
AATAATAGAGCGCAAGTGTTACGCCATACGTTAAAACAAGAAAGCCCATCTTTTTAAATGCTTTCTTTCTTCCTATTTTTTGAGGAGATTTTTTTGAAAAAAAATCCATCACATCATCTCCAAAAACGATTGATAAAAAGGTACCAGCACAGGATAAAAAGATAATGGCCCAATAAGGATAAGGCGTTGTTAAAATAGAAAAAAACAACCTGGTCAGAGATGTTGTTTCATAAGACTGAGGCGACAAAGAAACCATACCAATATTCAAGCCAATCGCAAATGTCCAAACAAAAAGCTCAGAAACAACCATACGAATGCGAAACAAAAGCCGTAAAGGAAAATCCAAAAGAAACCCTGCATCAGCAATTGGTGTACACAACACAAAAAAGCTCCAAGTCAGCGCAGCTGCAGCGCCCCCCGTTGCAAAATCATATTTTGCCATTAAATACGCTGCATATCCCACCAACAAGCAGAAAAGCAAAAGAAATTTTTTTAAATTACTCGATTTTTGTTTTGTCAAAATAACCTCCCTATAAATTCTTTAACAAAGCCTTTAGTTCAAAGCCCGTATCACATACGGTAAAATACCACCGTTTTTATGGTACTGTAACTCATCATGGGTATCAATGCGACACTTCAGTGAAGTTTCTCTTCTCTGCCCATCTGCATACGCGATCACAAGCAGCACATCACACCCTGGTGTCAAAGCATCAAGCCCTCGAAGAGAATATGTTTCCGTACCTTTTAGCCCTAATGTCTTACGTGTTTCTCCGTCAAAAACCAAGGGCAAGACACCCATGCCAATTAAATTTGACCGATGAATCCGCTCAAAACTTTCAGCAATAACCGCCTTAACGCCTAAAAGCCGCGTTCCTTTTGCGGCCCAATCTCGCGAAGACCCTGTCCCATATTCTTTACCTGCAATCACAACTAAAGGAGTACCATTTTTTTGGTGCTGCATGGCTGCGTCATAAATTGACACCACTTCATTTGAATTGTTTGGAGATAATGTTTTTCCACCCACAATCCCTGGAACCATTTCATTTTGAATACGAATATTTGCAAACGTTCCACGCATCATAACTTCGTGATTCCCGCGCCGTGACCCAAACGAGTTAAAGTCCTTTTCCTCTACACCTTTTTCTTTTAAATACAAGCCTGCTGGCCCATCTGTTGGAATATTCCCCGCTGGAGAAATATGATCTGTTGTCACACTGTCCCCTAAAATAGCCAACGGCTTTGCCTGCACAATATCTGAAATAGGGATTGGCTCCAGCGTCATCCCTTCAAAATATGGAGGATTTTTCACATACGTACTGGTGTCAGACCAAGTATATAAATCCCCTTGTGAACTTAAAAGAGACTGCCATTCCTTATCTCCTTGGAACACCGTTTCATAGCGTTTTTGGAACATCTCTGGCGTAATGGCTTTTGCAAGCTCTTGATCAATTTCTTCTCGGCTAGGCCAAATATCATTCAAATAAACAGGCTTCCCGTCAGCATCTATGCCCAACGGTTCCGTTGAAAGGTCTATCAAAACAGATCCAGCCAATGCATAAGCCACAACCAATGGTGGAGAGGCCAAATAATTTGCCTTAACCAGCGGATTCACGCGCCCTTCAAAATTGCGATTCCCCGAAAGAACGGAAGCCACAGCTAAATCGTTCTGTTTAATTTCAGCTTCAATTTCAGGGTTCAAAGGCCCTGAGTTTCCAATACAAGTTGTGCATCCATATCCCACCAAATTAAATCCAAGCGCATCCAACTCTACCTGTAAACCCGTCTTCTCCAAATAATCTGTCACCACCTGAGAGCCTGGCGCCAAAGAGGTCTTGACCCATGGTTTTGGCCTCAATCCCAACGCATGGGCCTTCTTTGCCAATAGCCCCGCACCAATCATCACACTAGGGTTAGAGGTGTTGGTACAACTGGTAATTGCAGCAATCACCACCGCTCCCTCTTTTAATGAAGCCGTTTCATTCTTTTCCTTCCCACCAAACTCTTCAGCCAACGCTGTTTGGAAATTTTGAGAAACCTCAGAAAGTCTCAATCGATCTTGAGGGCGTTTTGGCCCTGCTAAGCTCGTCTCAATGTCTCCTAAATTAATCTTCAACACATCCGTATAAACCGCCTTTTCTTGGCCTGGATTGCGCCATAATCCTTGAGCTTTCGCATAAGCTTCT
>CAYGMA010000077.1:3181-5799 GCA_964351045.1 uncultured Holosporaceae bacterium
GCTTCTACTAATGCTATTTGCGCATCAGGACGCCCTGTCAGTTTCAAATACTCAAGCGTCACGTCATCAATTGGAAAGAAACCACAAGTAGCCCCATACTCAGGCGCCATATTAGAAACTGTTGCTCGATCTGCCAAACTCAGTTCATCTAATCCAGGTCCAAAGAATTCAACAAACTTACCCACTACTCCTTTTTCACGAAGCTTTTGTGTAATGGTCAAAACCAAATCTGTCGCCGTCACGCCGGCCTGCAAAGCCCCAAACAGATTCACACCCACAACCTCTGGAATACGCATGGAATAAGGCTGGCCTAACATAGCTGCCTCAGCTTCAATACCGCCAACACCCCAGCCCAGAACGCCTAATCCATTCACCATAGTTGTGTGGCTATCTGTTCCAACCAACGTATCCGGAAAAGCCCAGCGCGTTCCATTAACGTCCTTCGTTCCCACAACTGGTGCCAAGTGCTCTAAATTTACCTGGTGGCAAATCCCTGCCCCTGGCGGCACCACACGAAAGTTTTCAAAAGCTTTTTGCCCCCACTTCAAAAAGGCATATCGCTCTTCATTTCGTCTATATTCCAACTGTTTATTTTCTTCAAAAGAAGCCTTTGACCCATACCGATCCACAATCACTGAATGGTCAATCACCAAATCTACTGCGCTTTGAGGGTTGATTTTTTTAGGATCTTTTCCAAAAACTGCAACAGCATCCCGCATAGCCGCTAAATCTACAACCGCTGGAACACCTGTAAAATCCTGCATCAGCACCCGCGACGGCAAAAAAGGAATATCCCTTCCTTGCTGCCGAGTCACAGCCCAACAGGCCAATCCTTTTAGCGTCTCAAATGATGTGCGCGCCGGATCGTAATGTCGCACCACATTTTCCAGCAACACCTTCAAACTAAAAGGCAATTGGTCAATTTCTGGAAAAACGTCTTTCGCAAGTTTCGTCAAATTGTAAAAAGAAACTGTGCTCTCTCCCACAGTCAATTGGTCTTGAAAAACTGATTTATCAAAGTGCATCATTATAGCCCTGTCTGGTTATACTTGTTCATACCATAACAGTTTCTTTTTTTCTATATCACCTTCTTCAACCAAAAACCTTTGACGCCAGGACGCAAGATCAGTATGGTAGAGCTCGGATCATAAAAATAAATAGGAGAACAAATGAGCCAACAATTAATGAGCATTGCTCCACTTCTTTTAATCTTCGTTGCTATGTGGGTTATCATTATCCGCCCTCAACAGAAGAAAGCAAAGCAACACCAACAAATGATTGATGGTCTTTCAAAAGGAGATCGTATCGTTACCAACGGTGGTGTTATTGGCATCATTCATGATTTACAAGAAAAAGAAATTTCACTTGAAATCTCAAAGGATACCATCATCCAAATTGCCCGTCCTATGGTTGCAACAAAGGTAGAAAAACCAGCAAAAAAGCTTGCTGAAAAAAAAGCCAAGCCAGCAACAAAACCAGCGGCAAAGAAAAAAACTGTTTCAAAAAAATAAAACTCCATTAAGAGGTTAATTCAGTGACTCTCTCTTTATCACGGCTTTTATTGGTCATTGGGGTTAGCATTTATAGTGTGCTGCTCACCCTTCCCAGCTTCTTCACTCAAGACTATCTTAAGTCTTCCTGGCCCAGCTTTCTCCCCCATGAGAAAGTGAGCCTAGGGCTTGATTTACAAGGAGGGTCTTCGCTCCTTCTTGAGGTAGATATTGAAGCCGTTTTAAAAGAGCGTTTACTTAATTTAAGAAATGAAACACGAAAAACACTTCGAAAAAACCGCATTGGATACAAAAATTTAGACGTAAACCACGGCGTTATTTCCCTAACGTTAAGGGACACCTCTAAACGAGAAGATGCCTACAAAGCGCTCCGCAAGCTAGGGCGAGAAGTTTTTGTAAACACCACTGACTCTGGCCGCATTGAAATCAGCTATTCAAACCTTGCGATTCAAGAACAACGCAAAGTCGTTCTTGATCAATCCATTGAAGTTGTCCGCCGCCGGATTGATGAAATGGGAACGAAGGAACCTTTGATTCAACGTCAAGGAACCAGCCGAATTTTACTTCAACTCCCTGGTGTCGGCTCTCCTGACGAAGCCAAACGTTTGCTTGGAAAAACCGCAAAACTCTCCTTCCATGCCGTGCGCCCTGAGGGCGGAATTGGAACCATTCAAGTCGCTTATCCGCGCGAACGGTCAGGACGCAAAATAGAAACAGTTATGTCTCTAGAACAAGAACCCCTTGTTACCGGTGACATGCTGGTAGATGCACGCCCCAACTTCAACCAAGAAAAGAATGAGTGGGGAGTTCATATTTCCATGGATTCAACAGGTGCTCGTATTTATGGTGACTTCACCAAGCACAATGTCAAAAAGCCTGTGGCCATTGTTCTTGATAATAAAATCATCGTAGCACCTATTATTGACCAACCCATTCCAAACGGACAAAGTTTAATCAGCGGCAACTTCTCTCCAAAAGAATCTCACGAGCTTGCTATGTTACTTCGAGCTGGATCGCTGCCTGCGCCTCTTAAAATTTTAGAAGAACGCACAGTCGGGCCAGACCTTGGAGCAGACTCCATTGCAGCAGGAAAAAAGGCAACCCTCA
>CAYGMA010000078.1:0-5790 GCA_964351045.1 uncultured Holosporaceae bacterium
TCATCATGTTTTTGTTCATCATCATCATCATGTGCATTTTTTTCATCATCTTCATTTTCATCATCATCATCATGTTGTCAGAAGACATATTCATGCATTTCATCATGTCATCCATGCTCATGCCCATCATTTTGTGCATTTTTTTCATCATCATCATGTGAGGCATCATGTTCATGGTCATCATGCAAGGCATCATATCCATATCCATGCCTTTCATCATTTTCATCATCTTCATCATTTTCATCATACACATGTCATTACATTTCATCATGTCTTCCATCATCATCATTTCTTCAGAAGACATCATGTCCATTTTAGACATCATCATCATCATGGTTTTCATGCGCATCATCATCATGAACATTCGTTTAGACATCATCATTTTTTTCATCATCATCATGTCTTCAGATGACATTTTCATGCATTTGCTGTCCATTTTCATGTTCATGCCCATGTCCATCATTGGCATATCCATGTTGTTTTTCTTCGAATCCATTGCGTTTGATCCGAATGATAGGGTTAGTATTGATAGTATTAGTGTTAAAATCCTCATGTTAGACTCCTTTTGTTGAGGGTTAGACGGCTATATGGTGACTTATTTTTAAAAGATTGTCAAATACACTTGTGTGCGTTTTTGACGTTAGCTTTTCTTTTTTTTGGAGCGCTTTAAGAGGGTTTCAGAATAGGTGAGGTAAAGGGTGCTGGCAATGATGATAATCGCGCCGAGCACTGTGTTGAACTTCAAGATTTCTCCAAAGAGGAAATACCCAAAGAGGCTTGCAAAAATAAGCTCTACATAACGGAAAGGGGCTAGGGAAGAGGCTTCAGCGGCATGGAAGGCACGGAACAAGCAAACTTGAATGAGGTTTGCGCCAGAGCCTAACAAAAATAGCCAGAACAATTCTGTGAGTGTGGGCGTTTCCCACACAACGAGGGCGGCAGGAAGGGCGGCAAGAGTGGTTCCTAAGGCAAAGTAGAAGAGCAACGTCATGGTGGTTTCAGAGCTGACCATGCGTTTGGCTAGAACGTCGAGACCTGCAAACAAAAACGCAGCGCCCATGGGGATGAAGCCAAGCACGTTGAATTGATCGCCTGTGGGGTTGAGTACAATGAGAATTCCGACAAAGCCAACCAAAGCTGCAATCCAGCGGTTTTTATGAGATTTCTCTCCTAAAAAGAGGGCGGCTAAGGGCAAAACGAAGAACGGCTGGGTGAAGGAAAAAGTGGTGACTTCGTTTAATGGGAGCAACAAAACAGCAAAGGTGTAAAGAGCGATAGCGGCAACCCCTAAGACAGCACGATAAACGTGAAGCTTTGGGTTAGAGGTTTTAAAGGAGTCTAGACCTTTGTAAAGCATGAACGGTAAAACGGTGAGCATGCTGAAAAGAAAGCGGAAAAAGCTGATTTCAAGGCCGTTTAAGCGGCAGCCAGCTTTGCGGGCAATGACATCATTCAGGATGCTGACAAGGGCGGTTAAGCAGGCCCAGGTGGCACCTTGAGGGAAGCCTTTTCTAAAAAGCCAAAAAGAGGAAAGAGAAGAAGATGTCATGAGGCGCTCACGTTTTTATGTGGATTTTTTATAATATACTGGAGGATTAAATGCAAATAGTAAAACTTTTTAAGAAAACAGAAACACCTCAATTGGTTCAGGTGTTGGAAACCCTGCCGATTTTGAGGCTTGTTTGTGTGCGCCAAAAAGGAGAGAAGCCGCAGCTTAGGCTGCAGATTCCGTGTTCTTGGGCGCGAGAAGTGCACGCTTTTTTGAAACAGACTTTTTGTGTGCAAGTGCAGGGGCAGATGGTTTTTGAGGGGCGGTTAATGGTACTTCAAGAAGAGGTTACCGGGTATGTGCAAGAAGTGTTGTTTGAAGGAGGAGGAGTGGCGGACTTTAACTTTGAGCAAGCGCTTGAGGCTGTTGGAGGAGATGGGTTGTTTTATCGCCCTGAGATGACAGGGGAGGCAGGCGCTGTTTTGAGGGATGTGGGGCGGGTGCCTTTTTGGCCCAGGGGAGAGGACGCGGCGCAGCTGGTGGATAATTTGGATGGGCATCAGTTGGTGACGATTGAGGAGGGTGTGAGTGCTGACCCTCTGCATGTTAAGCAGAAACAGGCTCCTTTAACAGTGGTTGATCTTCAGGTGCGCGTGTGTTGGGTTCAAGAAGGGTGGGGCGAAACAGATATTAGCTCTAAATTAAAGCGTCTTTGGCCTGAAGGTGTTTTGACGACGTTGGATCCAGACAGTTTACAAAAACGCTGGTTTCGTTCTAAGCGGTTGGGGCGCTCCGGGTATGAGGTGCTTAAAAGTGACTTGACGCTTATTCCGGAGAAAGCGCAGATCTACCAGGTGGGAGATAAAAAGGTTGTGGCTCAGGCCTTTGAGCCCCATGTGGTGCTGGGCTGGTCGTTTAAACAAAAGCGCCAAGAACTCTGTTCTTTAATGGTGAGAGCGCCGGGTGGAGATCAAAAAAATGGCGGTGTTTTGAAGTTGTCTCTGGGACTGCAGGATGTGATGGCGGATGTGCAAACACCTGGATGGATGCCGTGTTTTCGGTATGGTGTTGGGCAAAACGTTTTATATCAAGGACAGCGATATATTTGTGTGAAAGCCCATGTGTCGGAAGAAAACTTTTGGGCCCAAGAAGAAAACTGGCACAAGCAAGAAACGACACAAGCGCCTCTGGGGCGGTGTGATCAAGCGGTTTATTTTCCAACGGAACGTGGACAGAAAAGTTTAGCTTATGCGATGCGGATTGCAGAAGCGCGGTTGAAAGAGGCCTGGCTCACGCGGGAGGTTCGATTTGTGTGTGCGCTGGAAAAAGGGATGACGCTGGATGAGGATACGCTTGTGCACCTGAAAGATGCACGGCTTCCTGGAGGGGCGTGTGTTGGGAAAGTTAAGATGCTCACCCATGTGTTGGATGCGGGACGCAATCGCTTTGAAAGCCAGGTGGTTTTAGCGTGCCCTGCTGAAGAGATGCCGGCGCAGGTTTATTGGACATCGGCTGGGCGGGTGAGTTTATGGCCAAATCAAAAGGAGATGTCTGTGCGGTTTTTAACCACGCCTGATGACGGCCCAGAGGTGGGGGAGCTAACGGCAGATCAGCTGGTTCACGCGGTGAAGGGTCAAAACTTTGCCCCAGAGCAGTGGGATCAGGTGGGAGAGAAACTTCAGCAGACGTCTTCTAAGCGTTGGCGATGGGTTTTTGCAGAGGTGCCAACACATGTGACGGTGCATCTTGCAGATCTGAAACGCGCGGAGACGGTTTCAAAGATGTATGACGCAGTGGTGGGGGGAATGAATGTGGAAAAATATGGATTGCTAGAAGGGTATAAACCTCTTTTTTAAGCACTTTTTTATCTAACGTTTTCTTTCCCTGTCCATAGAAGAAGTTTTGTGTAACCTTTCGTTAGAGATTCGTAGTTGCAGGTCTCAGAGAAGTTTTCTATGGTTACCTTTTCTTTGCAGTACCTTTTAGCTACAGCATTCAAAAAAACTTGTTTGTTGTGATGAGATGGAAATTTTTTTGAAATAATGATTTGTGAGTATCTTTTAGTTGGATTTTTGTCATTTTCAAATGTGTAAATAATTGTTAATTCATCATAGTTTATTTTATCTCCGTGCCTATGAAGCTGGGTGACTATTTCTTTTTTAGTTTTGGAATCTAGCTTGCCTGATGCAATTGATGTGTGTGGAAAGCCTGGGCTATACTGGAAATCAATAGTTGCTTTAGATCCCTTTTTCGTAAAATATTTTTGAATATGGGCTTGAAGGTCTGTTTGTAATACATTCCAACGCTCATTCTTTCCTTTAGCGGCACTTAGCACATAGTGTTTGACGCCTGTTTTTTGAGAGGTAAAAACTTCAATGGGATCTTTTTCCTTTGTGCGCAAGTAGAGATATCCGGGACTGCCATCTGTTACTTCAAAGAAACTTTTTTGTGTGCCTTGAGGACTTTCAAGATTAAAAAAGTCATTTATATATTGGAAAAACTCAGGAAAAGTGTGCAGTATAATATCGCCTCTATCTTTGAACGCTGTGATTGAGACATGAATAGAGAACGGTTTTTTTAGGTTTGGAGAAGAGGTAGGCCACCACTTCAGAGATTTTGGGTTTGGTTTTAGCTGTATATGAACAGTATGGGCATTTACCCCATAATTAAAGACCATCAAAAAAAGAAAAATAATTAAAGTACGCATCTTTAGTTCTCCGCTTGCTTTTTAATGAAAGCACAAAACAACTATGGATACAAGACTAAGCTACACTGACGCAGTGGTGGGGAGATAGAGGGAATCTTCTATTATAGCTGCTGCTGCTGTGCGGGGCGGAAGTGTTCAGGACTTTGAGCTACGCGCATTTATGACTGGACCCCGCGATCAAGTCGCGGGGCGTAGGGAGGGGGAGGTGTCTCGGTGTGCAGAGGGAGAGGTGTTGCGGGGCGTAGGGAGCGGGGGAGCTTGGGACAGTAGAAGGGAGCAGTCGCTCACCAAATGGTGGGCTTTTTTTATGCGCAGGGGGGCTCCACATTTTTTAATTTTTAACAAGAAAGGAGATGTTCATGAAACATGGAACACGCGCGCTTGATTTGCAAGCGATTCAACGTACGTCGCAGGCGTATTCAGAAACAGTTAAGGCCTTGGAGCAGGGACAGTTGGTGCCCACACTCAATGGTGGGGTGGTGTATTTAGGGCCTGAGACCGAGCGACACCCGCGGGTGGTGACGGTTTCTTTTCAGACACAGGAAGAGCAGCTAATGCCTCTTTTTGAAAGAGGGGCGTGCTATGAGTTGGATATGGCCTCAACTTTGAAAGAAACGGACGTGACTGGGGCAGAGGGAGACGGGCTTTTCTCTGTGACGCAGGACGCTGTTCCAGGATCTTTAAACGCCTATGATTCTGATGGCAGGATTCTAGACGTGCAACAGCGTGAGGGGCAAGCGTTTCAGGTGAGCGGAGTGCTTCACCATGTGGTGTATCGACCGCGCCTTAAAGCGGTTTTAACACAGGTTCAAACCCGGGTGTGCCAAGACACATTGAGCACCCAGGTTGAGCTGGTTTTTCAAGAAGATTTAACAACAAAAAAGGAGAAAAAATAATGTTAACTATACTTGGATCATTTATCGGATTTTTGGGAAGTGTGTTTCCTGATCTTGTGCGCTATTTTCAAGATCGGCAAGACAAGTCTCATGAACTTAAATTGTTTGATCGACAAATTGAAGTGATGAAACTGAAGCAGCGTTTTCGGGTTCAGGAAATGAGAGACATGATTGATTTGGTGGAAACGCAGGGGCTTTACAAACCAATTGCGTTAACAAAAATCAAATGGGTGGATGCGCTGAGTTCGAGCGTGCGACCGATCATTACCTACACTTTTTTCATGCTGTATGCGGTTATTAAATGGGCGCAGATCACAACGCTTTTAGCAGTGACGGATCATATGTCTATGAGCTCTGCTTTGCTGCGGGTTTGGCATGATGAGGATCAGGCGTTGTTTGCAGCGGTGATGTCTTTCTGGTTTGGGCAGCGGGCTTTGCGACAACAGCGGCGCGCTAAGAGATAGCCGACTCATTATAAAAGGTATACGGCGTCGCTTTACTCCTCGTGTAGCTTAAGTATATGGCGTCGCTTGTTCCTTATCCCCTTTTAAATTAATCAGCTATAGGAGAGCTAAAAAATGGATAAAAATGATCAAAAAAACAAAAAACACACCCCTGTGGTGCTGGGGGATGATGACACAGATGTGCTGAGTCAAGCCGCGGCCTTTGTGCAAGGGTTTGATGGGTTTGCCAAGTAT
>CAYGMA010000079.1:0-5765 GCA_964351045.1 uncultured Holosporaceae bacterium
TGATTGGGGCAGGTGTTGCGGGCTTGCAAGCTATTGCAACAGCGAAGCGTTTAGGAGCAGTTGTTTCTGCTTTTGATGTGCGCCCTGCAGCAAAAGAGCAGGTGGAAAGTTTAGGGGCGAAATTCATTCAAGTGGACGAGTCTGAATCAGCTGAAACTGCTGGTGGCTATGCCAAGGAGATGAGTGCTGACTATAAGAAAAAACAAGCAGACCTTGTTGAAAAGGCTCTTAAAGAAACGCACCTTGTTGTGACAACGGCTTTGATTCCAGGGCGTCCAGCGCCAAAAATTATTACAAAAAAAATGGTTGAAGGCATGCAGCTTGGGTCTGTTGTTGTAGATATGGCAGCAGAAATGGGAGGCAACTGTGAACTCACAAAACCTGGAGAGTGTGTGGATCACAATGGCGTTAAGATTATTGGGTCTTTAAATTTACCGTCGCAGTTGTCTGCTGATGCAAGTCCGCTCTTTTCAAAAAATGTTCTATCTTTTTTAAATCTTATGATTGAGTCAAAAGAGCAGGTGACGTTTAATCCATTTGTGGAAGATGAAATTGTTCAGGCTACCTGTGTCGTGAAAGAGGGAGAAATTATGGCTTCAGAGCTGATGCCAGAAAAAGTAAAAACACCTAAAAAAGCGGCTCCTAAAAAATCTCCGACGCAAAAAACAACAAAGAAGCCTGCGGTACAGAAGAAAACACCAACACGGTCTAAGCCGAGTGCTACGAAAAAGAAAACAAAGGAGTAAGTATGCCAGATTTAAGTGTCACCCTTACAATTTTTATTTTAGCTGTTTTTGTTGGGTATTACGTTGTGTGGAGCGTTACGCCTGCATTGCACTCTCCATTAATGGCTGTGACAAACGCTATTTCCAGTGTCATTATTGTGGGCGCTTTGGTTGCTGCAGGATCTGAAAATACAGAGTGTGCGAAATGGATTGGGTTTTTTGCAGTCATTCTAGCCTCTATTAATATTTTTGGTGGGTTTATGGTTACGCACCGTATGCTGAGCATGTTTAAGAAAAAGAAATAAAGGATTTTCCTGATGTCATCACTTGCGCCTTACTTTTATCTCATTGCATCAATTTGTTTTATCCTTTCTTTAAGAGGGCTTTCCTCTCCAGAAACCGCACGTTCTGGTAATTTTTTAGGAATGATTGGAATGACCATAGCTGTCTTTACCACGGTTTTGGGTCAGAATATTTTAAGTTATGACTTCATTCTAGCGGGTCTTTTGATTGGGGCAATAATTGGAGGATTTATTGCTCGAACCATTGAAATGACGGCACTGCCTCAGTTGGTAGCGGCGTTCCATAGCTTGGTTGGATTGGCTGCCGTGTTTGTGGCAGCAGCTGCTTATTATAACCCTGAAGCTTATGGCATTGGCCAAGTTGGAAACATCAAGACAGGAGCTCTTGTTGAAATGGGGCTTGGAACAGCAATTGGGGCGTTGACGTTTACTGGTTCTATTGTGGCTTTTTTGAAGCTTCAAGGAATTTTAGGCGGAAAACCCCTTCGTTTTGCAGGGCAGCATGCGTTGAATGCTTTTCTTTTGGTTTCCATTGTTGCTGTTTTAGCGTTGTTTGCCATGAATCAAAGCGATATTAGTTTTTGGCTGCTTGTTGCGTTATCTTTTGCGCTTGGGTTTATGGTCATTCTTCCAATTGGTGGGGCAGATATGCCTGTTATTGTCTCCATGTTGAATTCATATTCTGGTTGGGCCGCTTGCGGGATTGGCTTTACTTTACATAATAATTTGTTGATTGTGACTGGGGCGCTGGTTGGTGCTTCTGGTGCGATCTTGAGTTATATTATGTGTAAAGTGATGAACCGTTTTATCTTGAATGTTGTCTTAGGAGGGTTTGGATCAGAAGCGGTTTCTTCAAGCACTGGTGATCAAGAAGAAAGACCTGTGAAAGCAGGGAGTGCTGAGGATGCTGCTTTTCTTATGAAGAATTCTGAGTCTGTTATTATTGTTCCTGGGTATGGAATGGCGGTTGCACAAGCGCAGCATGCTTTGAAAGAAATGGTATCTCTTTTAAAAGATCAAGGTGTTCGGGTTCGTTTTGCTATTCATCCTGTTGCTGGGCGGATGCCAGGGCATATGAACGTTCTCTTAGCAGAGGCCAATATTCCTTATGAAGATGTGGTCGAGCTAGAAGACATAAACAATGACTTTTCTTCAACAGATGTGGCTTTTGTCATTGGGGCAAATGATGTGACAAACCCTGCTGCAAAAACAGATCCTGCAAGTCCTATTTATGGCATGCCTATTTTGGATGTGTCTGATAGTAAAACGGTTCTTTTTGTGAAACGCTCCATGTCACCGGGGTATGCAGGCGTTCAAAACGAGTTGTTTTTCAGAGATAACACCATGATGCTTTTTGGAGACGCTAAGAAAATGTGCGAAACCATTGTTAAGGCTATGTGATCCTGGTGGATTTAAGTGAGATTCCCTGTTAAACTATCCAGGTAGAATTAACTTGGAGGAAGCACATGTCACAGGTTGCAGGTCATTTAAAAGTTTGTTTAGCAAACACTTACGCTCTATATCTTAAAACACAAAACTACCATTGGAATGTATCGGGAAGCAATTTCTCTAGCTTGCACGCCTTGTTTGAGGGGTTTTATAAAGACCACGCTGATGAAGTTGATGAGCTCGCTGAGAGGATTGTGACTTTAGGAGAGAAAGCCCCAGGAGGTTTTGGAGAGTTTTTATCATTAATGACATTAGCTGAAGCTGGTAAAAACCGCATGAAAGCGTCGGAAATGATTCAGGATTTGATTGAGACACATGAGAAGTTATTGCTTTCTTTTAAAGAGGTCTTGAAGGTTGCAAGTAAGGAAAATGATGTGGGGACAGAAGATCTTTTGACGCCTTTGATCTCTGCCCATGAGAAAAAAGTATGGATGTTGAGAGCCCACCTTGCATAAAGCACATACTTTCTTTGGAAAAAAACGCAAAGTTTTTCTTGCACATTCTGCGCTCATTGGTTATAACCAAGAAAAATTAAGTGCAAGCGATGAAAAAAGATATACATCCTAAATACCATACCATTAAAGTTGTAATGACTGATGGAGAAGAGTTTGAAACACGTTCCACTTGGGGGAATGAAGGAGATGTTGTTCGTTTGGAAGTTGATCCAAAAACGCATCCAGCTTGGACAGGAGTACATCGTTTGGTTGACTCTGGCGGGCAGCTTGCTAAATTTAATAAACGCTTTGAAGGCGTTAGCTTTGAGTCTTAAAAAGTCAGTAATAAATTAGAAAAGGTGGTAAAAGCGTGGAAATACAAGTCCGTGATAACGATATAGATAAAGCTCTAAGAATTCTAAAAAAGAAATTGCAACGTGAGGGCCTTTTTCGTGAAATGAAATTGCGTCGTCAGTATGAAAAGCCATCTGAGCAAAAGTTGAGAAAAAAATCTGAGGCGATTCGCCGCTTACGGAAATTAGCTCGTAAGAAAATGATTCGCTAAGAAAGATAAGCATACAAAAAATTAAAGCCGCTTTTTTTGAAGCGGCTTTTTTAGTTTAAAGGGTTTGTTTTTTTGACAGGAAGCTTAAATAGAAACTTCTTTTAAAACGGGTTTTTTAGGAGCAGGCATTTTTACAAATGTAAGAGCTGCAAATCCAAGGGCCATTAAGCCAACTAAAGTGATAAGTATTTTTTTTAGCATACTGTTTTCTCCTTATTCTGAAGTGGTGGGTGCTTTGTCATAGCTTTGTGCTTTGAGATAGAGTTGCCAGAACCCTAGGGCGCTTAACGCGGCTGTTTCTGAACGTAAAATATTAAGCCCAAGAGAGACAGGGCGCACAAATTTATAACTTTCAAGTAGAAGTGTTTCTTCCGTTGTGAGGCCGCCTTCTGGGCCAATTAAAAAGGCAGGCTCTTTGATAGCGTTATTAATCAGCGTTTGAGCAAGAGGGTGGGACCCCGCACGCTCTTTGCAGAATAAAACAGGCTTAGATTTATCCCAGTTTGAAAGGAAATGAGGGAGTGAAACGGCATCATGAACAGTTGCAAGGGAGAGGCGCTCACATTGTTCAGTTGCTTCTATTACATGTTTTTTTGCACGCTCCAGATTGAAGGTTTTATATTGAGTGCGGCTTGTAATGATTGGGCAAAGCTCGGTTACGCCAAGTTCAACTGCTTTTTCAACTAAGAAATGGAGGCGTTCTTTTCGAAGGGGACAAAAAACAAGTGTTAAGGCTGGTTCTTTTTTTTGGGATCGAATGGCTTCATTAACTTCAATGGAGCAGTTTTTTTTACCTGCTTCGATAATTGAAGCAACATGTTCTCCAGAAAGCCCGTTAAAAACACGCACCTTATTTCCTTGCTTCATCCTTAATACAACTGTTAAATAATGACATAAGTCTGTTGGCAAGTTGATTGTGCTGCCTTCCTGGAGAGGGTCGTTCAAATAAAGACGTGGCAGGTTAATAAACTTTTGCATTGAAATTATACTGTGCGTTAAAATTTTTTGCTCAAGAAAATCACTATAACAATAATTAAAGAACATGCATAGATTTAGATTAAATAAAATAAAAAAAACTAAGTGGGTAAAAGACCTTTTTAAAAAATTAACGCCCTATGCGGGGTTGGCGCGATGGAAAAATCCAACGGGCGTTTATTTGTTGTTTTTTCCATGTTGTTGGGGGCTTGTGGTCACAGGAACGTCTCTTTGGTCTCTTTCTCTCTACTTGAAGTTTTTTGTGGGAAGCATCTTGATGCGAGGGGCTGGATGCACCTTGAATGATATTTTAGATCGCCGTTTTGATGCGCAAGTGGAGCGCACGAAAGATCGGCCTATCCCAAGTGGAAAAGTCTCTGTGAAGCAGGCGTGGGCATTTTTAGGCATTCAGGTTTTCCTGAGCTTTTTATTGGTGCTCACCTTTCGCTGGGAAACAATTTTGGGCGCAGCTTTTTCTCTTTTTCTGGTTGCAGCGTATCCATTTGCTAAGCGGGTTACTTATTTTCCGCAGGTTTTTCTTGGATTGGTTTTTAACTGGGGTGTTTTTTTAGGGGCGCTTGAATCTCAGCAGCGCATAACAAGAGAGGTTTTGCTGGTGTATGTTTTTGGCATTTTGTGGACGGTTTTGTATGATACGATTTATGCGTTCCAAGATTTTAAAGATGATGCGAAAGCAGGCGTTAAATCTTTAACGTTTGTTGTAAAACCGTATGCAAAAGTTTTTCTTTTAGGTGTGTGGGCAGTATGCATTGTGCTTTTGAGTTTTTTAGGCGCGTTGAAGGCAGCTCCCTTCATTTATTATTTTGGCGTGGTGGGCACCTTGATTTTGGTTGGTTATGATCTTTTAAAACTAGACATTCATAAAATACATGAGTGTTTGCGTTTCTTTAAAAAGTGTGTTTTTTTTAATATACTTTTTTATATTTTATTGAGTTGGAGCTGATCAAATGAAGCGTTTGGGATTGATGGTTTTTTGTGTGTGTTCTCTTTTGAGTCTTGCGAATTGCGGAAAAAAAGCAAATGTTCAAGCGCCGGCTGATCGCCCAGTGACGTATCCAGGATTTTATCCAGCCTCTTAAGTTTTTTTCTTTTTAAGATTTAGAGAAAAAATGGGTGGTCTTCTAATTAGGGAGTTGAATTTTTTTTCTAATGTTTTAAAGTAGGGGCATTAATTTTTTAAGGTTAGTTATGATGAATCGAAAAACTTCTCTTGTTATTGCCGTTTCAGCTCTTCTTAGCAGTGGGTTTTCTGGTGCAAGCACGGACACAACAAGCTCAAAAAACACGCAAGACA
>CAYGMA010000080.1:0-5704 GCA_964351045.1 uncultured Holosporaceae bacterium
CTAAGTCTTCACTTTTACTATTGATCAAGGAAATAACTGTGTTACGCTCATGTTTAGATGTGGATCTTACATACTTTTGAATAAGGCGTTTTTGCTCTTGTGCCCAGATGGTATTGACAACATCTTGTAAGGTTCTATAGCCTGGAATTGCAATATTTTGCCTTTTAAAGATGTTTAGTAGTTCTTTACAAAGTTGCCGCTGTCTTGGAAATTTACAAGCTGATCCTTGAAGTTCTTTAAGGACTTTAGATTTAATGGGTCCTGAAAAACGTTGAAACCCGCAAAGTGAGAGAACCTTGTTTCTTATCGTTGTTTTGGTAAAAGAGGATGGAAAAATTACTGATATTTCTTCTTGGTGAAAGTATTTGTTTTTAATATAATTTAGTTCAGAAGAGTTAGTTTCAAGGGAAAAATCGATAAAAGTATGTTTGAGTTTGAAAAAAGATAAGCATAAGACAAAATAAAAGCCATTTTGAGGAGATTTGAAAGTTTTTAGCATTTTCAGTTCTTTAGGGTTCAGAGAAAAAACACTGGGATAGTCGTTTGGTGTTAGGTGAGGGATGTTATAAACATCAATTTGTTCGGAAGGAGAGAGAAGGTTGGGAATTTTGTTTTTCATTTGTTTGAGCTCCGTGGATGGTTTGAGCAAACAAAGAACGCCTATTAAATCGAGTAATAGTGATTACTGTAATATATAAGAGCATGACAAACAAGACATATAAGCCTATTCCCGTTATTGATACTCTCAATCATGCTGTAAAATTCTATAATGAGTTATATTCCAACGAAAAACCTATCAAACTTATCTCTAGTTGGTTATCTCATTGCTTCGATAAATCTTCCATAAAGCCTCCAACGTATGCCAAAAAGGACTATCAAGTTGTTCTGAAGTTTCTTTATGGCTATAGAGGAAGCGATGACACGTTTAGTTCCTATCGACGTGAACTCGAACGCTTAATCCAATGGAGCTGGTTTGTTAGAAATAAATCCCTCCTATCCCTTAAACGAGATGATATTGAAGCATTCATAGAATTTTGCCTTAAGCCCCCTAAACGATGGATTACCCTAAAGAAATACTCCCGGTTTAGAACGATAGACGGCGAAAGAATTCCAGTGCCTGAATGGGCCCCTTTTGAAGCTCATATTTCTAAACTAGACCGTAAAAAAGGAGAGATGCCTACTAAAAATGACTTTAAGCTCTCCCAAGCGGCTATAAAAGTTATGTTTAGCATTCTCAGCAGCTTTTACAATTACCTTCTTCAAGAAGAACTTGCCTCTTCTAACCCTGTCGCTCTCATGCGTCAAAAAAGCAAGTTCTTACAGAAAAACGCCCAAAATGTCATTAGGCGCCTTTCCAATAGTCAATGGGAAATGGTCCTCAATCTTGCTCAAGAAAAGGCCATTAAAGATGTTAATCATGAACGCACAGTTTTTATCCTCTCCTGTTTATTTTATATGTATCTCAGAATATCTGAATTGGTTGCGAGCCCACGATGGACACCGGTCATGGGAGACTTTTTTAAAGATCCAAACGGCCATTGGTGGTTTAAAACTGTGAGCAAAGGCAATAAGTTTAGACAAATTGCTGTTAACCCTGAGATGCTAAAAGCTCTTAAACATTATAGACAAACCTACCTTAACCTTCCTTCCTTACCATCTCTTAACGAAAAAACACCCCTCATTCATCGTCTCAACAGTAAAGGAAATCCAATCAAAAGTGACCTTGCCATCCGGCAATTGGTTCAGTTATGCTTTTATGAGGCAGCAGATAGAGCTGAAGAACAAGGAGATATAGAATCTGCAACTAATTTACGCACAGCTACGGTTCACTGGCTCAGGCATACGGGGATTTCTGAAGATGTCAAACACCGTCCTCGAGAACATGTCAGAGATGACGCAGGCCACAGTTCCAGTGCTATTACAGACCGCTACATTAATGTAGAACTCAGAGAAAGAGCTAAATCAGCATCAAAAACAAGAAGCGGAGTAGCTTGATGAAAAATTATCAAAATTTGTCGAAAATTGAAACGCTGAAACCCGCAGAAAATCTGGAGTTTTGTGTTTTGACTTCTCTCAAAGCTCGTTCTGAAATCGTTTGTGAGAGCGGGCTTCAGATATCTTAGCTAAAAAAGTGGTCTTTCTCCCAAGAAACCCCTGAACCAATTGCCGGATGGCAAGGTCACTTTTGATTGGATTTCCTTTACTGTTGAGACGATGAATGAGGGGTGTTTTTTCGTTAAGAGATGGTAAGGAAGGAAGGTTAAGGTAGGTTTGTCTATAATGTTTAAGAGCTTTTAGCATCTCAGGGTTAACAGCAATTTGTCTAAACTTATTGCCTTTGCTCACAGTTTTAAACCACCAATGGCCGTCTGGATCTTTAAAAAAGTCTCCCATGACCGGCGTCCATCGTGGGCTTGCAACCAATTCAGATATTCTGAGATACATATAAAACAAACAGGAGAGAATAAAGACAGTACGTTCATGGTTAACGTCTTGAATGGCTTTTTCCTGAGCAAGATTAAGAACCATTTCCCATTGATGATTAGAGAGACGTCTAATGACATTTTGCGTGTTTTTTTGTAAGAATTTACTTTTTTGACGCATGAGAGCGACAGGGTTAGAAGAGGCAAGCTCTTCTTGAAGAAGGTAATTGTAAAAGCTGCTGAGAATGCTAAACATAACTTTTATAGCCGCTTGGGAGAGCTTAAAGTCATTTTTAGTAGGCATCTCTCCTTTTTTACGGTCTAGTTTAGAAATATGAGCTTCAAAAGGGGCCCATTCAGGCACTGGAATTCTTTCGCCGTCTATCGTTCTAAACCGGGAGTATTTCTTTAGGGTAATCCATCGTTTAGGAGGCTTAAGGCAAAATTCTATGAATGCTTCAATATCATCACGTTTAAGAGATAGGAGGGATTTATTTCTAACAAACCAGCTCCATTGGATGAGGCGTTCGAGCTCGCGTCGATAGGAACTAAACGTGTCATCGCTACCTCTATAGCCATAAAGAACCTTCAGAACAACTTGATAGTCCTTCTTTGCATACGTGGGAGGTTTTATAAAAGATTTATCAAAACAATGAGACAGCCACTTGTTAATCACTTTGTTTGGAGTTTCGCTTATATAAAGCTCTTTGTAGAGCGTCGTAACATATTCAAGGGTATCAACGACAGGAATTGGCTTATATGTCTTGTTTGTCATGCTTCTGTATATTACAGTAATATCGTTTACCATTAAATGAAGAGATGTGTGCTTTGTTTGTTTCCATTATTTAACCTCTAAGGAACTCAAACAAATGAAAAACAAAATCCCCAATCTTCTCTCTCCTTCCGAACAATCTGATGTTTATGACACCCCTCTCCTAAACCAAGATGACTATCCCCGTATTTTTTCTCTGAGCCCCGAAGAACTGAAAATTCTCAAAACCTTCAAATCTCCTCAAAATGGGCTTTATTTTGTTTTGTGTCTCGCTTTTTTTAAACTTAAACACACCTTTGTCGATTTTTCCTTTGAATCTATTACTCCTGAAATAAATTATATTAAAAACAAATACTTTCACCAAGAAGAAATATCAGTAATTTTTCTATCCGCTTTCAGCAAAACAGCAATAAGAAACAAGGTTCTCTCGCTTTGCGGTTTTCAACGTTTTTCAGGACCCATTAAATCTAAAATTATTAAAGAACTTCAAAAGTCAGCTTCTAGATTACCAAGGCAGCGCCAACTTTGTAAGGAATTGCTAAATTCTTTTAAAAAATACCGTATTGCAATCCCAGGATATTCCGTCTTGCAAAGCTCCGTAAGTTTTATCTGGGCCCAAGAGCAAAAACGCCTCATTCAAAAATACGTAAGATCCACATCCAAACATGAGCGTAACACAGTTATTTCCTTGATCAATAGTAAAAGTGAAGACTTAGACCTCACCCAAATCCAAAAGCCCATGAAAACATTTTACACTAAAGACCTTTGGGATGAAATTGATAAACAAATCGCTTTAAAGCCCTCATTTGAAATTGCCCAATCTGTTATTCCAAAACTAAGCTTGCCGCCAGCTACGGTTACTTATTATGCAAACTTGATTCGATATTACAGCCCAGCTGGTTTACGAAAAATTGCTCCCCAAAAAGCAAGCCTCTATATCTTGTGTTATGCCTATAATCGCTACCAAACGTTGAATGATAATTTGTTGGAGGGACTTAAAAGAAGAACTCTGGAATATCAGAAAAAAGCGAAAGAATATGCCAAGTCTCAAGCCCTTGCACACTTAGAATCCATTAAAAATATTAGAGAACGTGTAAGCAAATTATTGCTGGTGATTAAAAATGCTCCTGATCCCGAACACGTCATGAAAAAAGAGCTCTACGTCCTTATTCCTGAATCTGAGCTTATAACTGCGGCTTACCTTCTCGTTGATGAAAAGTTTAACGAACAACTTTCATTCTGGAAATATATCGATGAGGCAAAAGAATCCATTGCCTTGAACCTTAGAAAACTGTTTCTATCTCTAGATTTTACCATTACCAATAATACCTCCCTCCAAAAAGCCATTGAATTTGTGAAAAATGGACTGGAAAATAAAGCACCAACCCTTTTGCCAGAGGATATCAAGACATGGATTGGGACTAAAAACCTTGAGTTCATCCTAGCTCAAGAAGAACTTCTCTTCCACCGGCTTGAATTCTTCCTTTACCAAAAAATATGTCACCATCTCAAAACAAACCAGGTAACGCTGAAATGGAGTCACAAACACAAAAAAATTGAAGAAGAACTCTTAAGTACCAAAAAATGGACCTCCTCTAAAAAAGAAATCTTGAAAAAACTGGGATACTCAAAACTCTCCTCCCCTCTTCAAAAAACCCTTGATGAAAAAAGAGACACTCTTGACGTACTTTACAAAGAAGTCCATCAAAGGATGGGCTCTGGCACTCTCTCCTCTGTTAATATTAAAACAGAGAAAAATGGAGACAAGGCCTGGCGTTTGATTCCTTTAGAAGGCCTTGAAGACTCTTCTTCTGTCCTTCCTTTTTTAAGGATGAATGGCATCGTTCCTGTTATGCGCACAGTCAATCAAAAAACAAGATTTTGCTCTGTCTTTGAAAGCATTCTTCCTAAGTCAATAAAAGGATCCCTTGATCAAGAGCTTCTCATGGCCGGAAGTTTAGCTCATGCGATGAGACTCAGCCTTGATAAAATGGCAGGTATTTCTGACCTAAATGTACACTCTCTTACAACCACAGCAAAAGCTTGCTTGAGAAGTAATACCCTTCAAGCGGCTATTGATCTCATTCACTCTAAACTTGCACGGCTTCCCATCTACAAAGAATGGTACATTGAAGGGCTTCTTCACAGCAGCTTAGATGGCCTCAAGCTCGGAACACGCCTCAAAAACATTAAAGCCCAGCATTCAAGGAAATACTTTGGAACAGGCCTTGGCGTTTCTTCCTACAACCATATTTTTAACTGTCTTTCCATTGCAAGCCAACTTATTGGCTCTCACGAATATGAAGGTCACCTTACCTTTGAAATGGTTCATCACCAAAACACATCTGATTTAAACCCAACACATATCTCAACGGATAAACACGGCGTCAACGCCTTAAACTTTGCCCTGTTTGATCTCACAAACCTTGAGTTTTGTCCCAGAATCCCAAAGCCTCACCGAGAAACTCTATGGTGATTTGGTAGCCCCAACCACTATGACAACTACCCT
>CAYGMA010000081.1:0-5608 GCA_964351045.1 uncultured Holosporaceae bacterium
AATGGGGGGCTATAGTCTTGGAGGTGCTGATTTATTGCGTCGGGCCATGGGGAAGAAAATTAAATCTGAAATGGATGCCCAGCGCGCCACTTTTGTGGATGGTGCGGTTAAAGGCGGCGTGAAAGAAAAGGTTGCTCATCAAGTGTTTGATCAGATGGCAAAAGTTGCTGGGTATGGGTTTAATAAATATCACTCGGCGCCTTACGCTTTATTGGCGTATCAAACAGCCTATTTAAAGGCAAACTATCCTGTTGAGTTTATGGCTGCTTTAATGACGTACGATTTGTCTAACACAGATAAATTGAACCTGTATCGCCAAGAAGTTCAAAAAATGGGCTTAACCACTTTACCGCCAGATGTAAATCGTTCAGAGGCTTTGTTTTCGGTTGATCAAGGAGCATTGCGTTATGCACTAGCAGCCATTAAAAACGTTGGTGAGCACGCTATGGAAGAGTTGGTTCAGGAACGAGAAGAAAATGGCCCTTATACCAGCATATGGAACTTTGCTGAACGGTTAAGCGGAAAAGTTATTAATAAGCGATTGGTTGAAAAGCTTATTATGGCAGGGGCGTTAGATAGCATTCATGAAAACCGCAAAATTTTATTAGAGCACCTTGAAGACATCTTGGCTTATGGAGCGGATCAACGGGCAAAGAAAAATGATGCTCAAAAAAGCTTGTTTGGCGGGCAATCAAAGGAGTCACTGGAACCATCTTTGCCGGAAGGCCCAGATTGGTCGGAAACAGAAAAACTTTCTTTTGAGTTTGATTCCTTAGGGCTTTATTTGTCGTCGCATCCTGTGAAAGCGTATCAAGGGTCTGTGAAGGGCAGTGTTTCCAGCAATGATATAGAATCCCACATTGGAAAAACAATTCGTATGCTTGGGGTGATTACTCAGGTTCAAACGCGTGTTGGAAAGGGTGGGAAAAAGTATGCTTTTTTATCTTTAACGGATGAAGATGGTGCGTATGAGGTCGCTGTTTTTGGCAATGGGCTATATGAGTATCAAACGGTTTTGGAAGCGGGGAAAATTGTTGAGATAACAGTTCAAATCCGAGGAAATAAAGATGAAGCCCCGCGATTGATTTTAGAGTCTGCAAGAGACTTAAGCAAAGTGACTCAAAAGCGTCCAGATAAAATAACGCTTGTGTGCCAGCCAACAGTTGCTTGGGGTGAATTCCAAGAGCGTCTTCAGCCTCTATTGGACGACACAGGTGTTCCTTTTGACGTGGTGCTTGAAGAAAAAGAGAGCACGGTTCTGTGCTCAACAGGGGAAAAAATCAGTCCGCGCCAAGAAGTTTTAGATCATATCTTGAAACTTGAGGGTGTTCTAAAGCTTTTATAGGCTGCATGAATCTTTCTTGATCTTTTCTTATCCTTGCGTTCAGGGACTCTTTTTGTTTTACTTGGGCACAGCAATTTTGGTCTTTTATGTTAACGCTTGAAGAAATTTCGTATCACTTACAAAGTCGCACCTTATTTGATGGGGCTGCTTTATCCATAAACCGTGGGCAAAAAATAGGGTTAGTTGGGCGAAATGGTGCCGGAAAATCAACTCTATTTAAAATCATTAAAGGTGAACTGACGCCAGATAAAGGAGAGGTGCGTCTTCAAAAAGGAGTGAAGATTGGCTCTTTGCCTCAAATGCCGCCCAAGGGGGAACGATGTGTTTTGCAAGAAGTTATTGAATCTGATGCTCAGTATGTTTCCCTTATGAAAGCTTTAGAGACTGAAACAGATCTTAATCGGCTAGGGGATATTCAGTTTCAATTGGAAGCCATTGATGCGTTTAGCGCAGAAGCGCGCGCAGGTAAAATTTTAGCGGGGCTTGGATTTTCTCAAGAAGCCCAGCTACAGTCTCTTGACTCTTTTTCAGGTGGGTGGCGCATGCGTGTTGCATTGGCGTCTGTGTTGTTTAATAAACCAGATTTGATGTTGCTAGATGAACCGAGCAACCATTTGGATTTGGAAACAACTTTCTGGCTGATTAATTATTTAAAGAAAGATCCATGTGGATTGATTTTAGTGAGTCATGACAAGCATATTTTGAACGCTGTGGTTGACCAGATTGTTCACTTGCATGGCCAGGAACTAACAACTTATTCAGGTAATTATGATTCTTTTGTAGAAGCACGCTTTTTGAGAGCCATGCAGCAAGAGTCTGCGCATGCTAAGCAACAAGAGCAAAAAGAACATATTCAGAAATTTGTTGATCGGTTTCGTGCGAAGTCTAGCAAGGCAGCTCAGGTGCAAAGTCGGATTAAAATGTTGGCAAAGATGAAAGATGTTCAATTGGTTCAAAATGATCCTACAATGGCCATTGATTTTCCTGAGCCTATTTCTTTAGCGCCGCCCCTGCTTTCTTTGGAAAATGCAGCTGTTGGGTACGATGAGCGTGTTGTTCTTAGAAACTTAAACCAACGGATTGATCCACAAGATTGTATTGCATTGGTGGGGCGTAATGGAAATGGAAAATCAACGTTTGCTAAATTGATCGCTGGGACGTTGCCTGTAATGAAAGGGCAGAGAACTGTCTATCAAGAGTTTCCTGTGGCTTTCTTTCAACAAGATCAATTGGAAAACCTTGTGCCAGAAAAAACAGCTTATGAGCATATGGAAGCGTTAATGCCAAAAGCGAACCCTACAATGATTCGGAGTTTATTAGGACGTTTTGGACTGGCGCAGACAAAAGCAGATATTCTTGTGAAAAACTTATCAGGGGGCGAAAAAACACGGTTGAACTTTGCGATGCTTAGCCGAAATAATCCAGGGCTTCTGATTTTGGATGAACCGACAAACCACTTGGATATCGAGTCTCGAGAGGCTTTGACACTTTCTATCAATCAATTTAATGGTGCTGTGATCTTGATTACGCATGATTGGGATTTGCTGAAGTTAACAGCAAGCACGCTTTGGGTTGTTGAAAATGGGACTGTATCTAATTTTGACGGGTCTTTGGAGGATTATCAAGAAACGGTTTTGGGAATTTCTAAAGATAAAAAGAAGGAAGACCAGTCGCGCGCGCAAGCAATACGAGAAAAGAAACGTAAAAAGAAGAAAAAATAGCTTTTCAGTGTTTCTCCGGATTGATTCATGGAGATCAAAGAGTTATTATCTTTATTTAAGAATAAGGTGGCATGTATGTATTATTTTACCAGTGAGGCAGTTTCCCCGGGACATCCAGATAAAATTGCAGATCAAGTATCTGATTTGTGTTTGGATTATTTTCTTGAAAAAGATTCCCATGCACGTGTTGCAGTTGAAACAATGGTTACTCCCCAAAAAATTATTTTAGCAGGTGAATTTCGGAGTTCTTTTGAGCCAGACTTCAGGGAGTTAGAAAAAAGAATTCGGCAAGCTATTCATGAGATTGGGTATGAATCAGGGATTTTTAACTCTAAAGATGTAGAAATTGAGTTTATCTTAAACCCTCAATCACCTGATATTGCTGTTGGTGTTGATGCCAAAGAAAATAAAAGCGAAGGGGCTGGTGACCAAGGGATTATGTTTGGGTATGCGACAGATGAAACAAAGGATTTAATGCCGGCGTGCTTGTATTATGCCCATAAGATTTTATTTCATATTCATGAGAAAACCCAGCAGGGAACCCTTAAAGGGTTAGGGCCTGACGCAAAGAGCCAGGTTACCATGCACTATGATGCTGAAGATAAGAGTAATGGCATTGATACGATTTTGGTTTCTATTAAACACGATGAGGCTTTAGGGCAAGAAGATGTGAAAGAGCGCCTCATGCCAGTAATCAAAGAAGTTGTGCCAGAAAAGTTGTTAACGCATACCAAGTTTTTATTTAACCCAACAGGGCGCTATACCATTGGAGGGCCAGAGAGTGACGTTGGGTTAACTGGGCGTAAGATTATTGTTGATACGTATGGAGGGGCCGCTCCTCATGGCGGGGGGGCATTCTCAGGGAAAGATCCGACAAAAGTAGATCGATCCGCTGCTTATATGGGGCGGTATTTAGCTAAAAATATTGTGGCTGCAGGGTTGGCACGTAGATGCTTAATTCAGTTATCCTATGCTATTGGTGTGCCTGAGCCGGTTTCTATTTACCTAAATACCCATGGAACTTCCGAGGTTCCTGAGAAAGAAATCATTCAGTGGATTCAAGATCATGTTGATTTGACACCTCGTGGGATTCGCGAAAGACTACAGCTTGCTCGGCCTATCTACTTTTCTACGGCACGTTTTGGTCACTTTGGGCGTCCTTTTGATGCGGGAAAAGGCTTATTTACTTGGGAAGATACAGATTTAACAGAGGATCTGAAAGAACATTTTTTCAAGGGAAACCCTCTTCACAAAGCGGTGTGTGCCTAGGGCGTTAGGTGCACAACCCGTGGACGGCCTTCGATGTCGTGGTAGGTGTTTAAGAAGCGGAAATCGTGCGTTTTTATGAGAGATATAAGCGCTTGTTCTTGGTCAAAGCCAATTTCAAAAAAGGCGTGAGAGAAGGTCACTTTTTCTCTAAGGGTTTTTAAGATTTTTTTATAGTCTGAAAGCCCGTTTTCTGATGCTGTGAGAGCACGTTTTGGATCATAAGCCTTTACGTTTTTATCTAAATTTTCATAGAGCGTTTCATCAATATAAGGCGGGTTGCAGACGACAAGGTCAAATTGCCCTGAGATTTTTTCAAGCCAATTGGAAAGGATGAACTGGCAGCGGTTTTGAACAGACTGCACCGTGGCGTTTTCTTGAGCTTGTTGAAGCGCTTCTTGTGAGACATCAACAAGCGTTGCTTGTGCGTGTGGGTATTCTGTCAGGAGGCTAATGGCAAGGCATCCGGTTCCTGTTCCAAGATCAAGAATATTAAAAGAAGCATTCTTATCAGAGAATGTTTCTAACACAGATTCGATCAGTGTTTCGCTGTCAGGGCGTGGGTCAAGGGTGTGGTCATTTAGATAAAAACGAAGAGACCAAAACTCGCGGTATCCTAGGATTCGGCTGAGGGGTTTCCCATTTCCATAGGCTTGCATTAATTTTTTGAAAGCCTGCTCTTGTGACGGTGTAAGATCAGGTTGTTTGCTAATCAAAGAATCAGGAGAGCAAGAAAAAATATGTGCTAATAAGAGCCGTTTTATGCGTGGGTTGAGAGGGTTTTGGGGCACTTTCTTAGCTGTTTTCGGCTAAATCAGCCAGTTTTTGGGCTTGTTCATGCGTCTTTAGAGGAGCGATGAGACTGTCAAGGCCAGAACCTGCAAGAATTTCATCAATCTTATAAAGCGTTAAATTAATGCGATGGTCTGTGACACGCCCTTGGGGAAAGTTATACGTGCGAATACGCTCTGATCTATCCCCAGACCCTACTTGTTGTTGGCGGTTTTGAGAGCGCTCTGTGAGCTGTTTTTGGCGTTCCATCTCATATAAACGTGAGCGTAAAACTTTTAGGGCTTTTGCTTTATTCTTATGTTGAGACTTTTCATCTTGTTGAGAGACGATGATTCCTGTTGGAATGTGTGTGATACGGACAGCACTATCTGTTGTGTTGACAGATTGTCCGCCAGGGCCACTGGATCGGAAGACATCAATACGTAAATCTTTTTCTTCAATTTTGACATCTACTTCTTCTGCTTCTGGTAATACAGCAACTGTT
>CAYGMA010000082.1:0-5593 GCA_964351045.1 uncultured Holosporaceae bacterium
ACAGAAAGCACAAAAAACACGCAAGACAATAAAATCCAAATGGATTGGTTTAAAACCCCAACAGTTAAGGCTAAAGGAAAACTAACATTTGTTGGTGGTGTGAGTGGTGTGAAAAGACGAGAGAATGCTAATTCTCAACATAGTAACAGACCAGACCAAGCAAGTTTTATCACTAAAGGAGATTTTGGATTCAATATCTTTGGAGAAGGCCAGAATGGAAGCCATTAGGGGGCGGTAATTTCTTTGGATTTGCGTCGGGAAAAAACGTCTTCTGCTGATTTCATCAGAGCGGCTTATGCATATTATAATGATCAAGATTATGGAACATTCCAAGTTGGTGAAATGGAAGGTGCTCTTGATCAAGGGTTAATGGATGGTCGTGACATCCTGGGAGGAACTGGTGGCTTTAATGGAAGCCTCTTTACATTTGCAAGCGCAAGCACTGGTGTTATGTCCTCTTATAAGCATGCTAGTTATGATAAGTATGCAACGAAGTTTCTTTATAAAACACCTGTGGTGCATGGCATTCAATTTACATTCAGTTATACGCCGCACTCTCAGCTTTTAGGGTCACGTACCCGTGGGGCAGGGCCTGGTTCTGCTTATTACACTGCTATGGGAGAGCAAGCTAATAAAGGTATTCAAGTGCGACGAAATGCTGAAGGAGTACTTTCTTATGGATTTGACATCTCTGGTGTGGATATTAACCTTTATGCAGGGGGAGCTGTTGCGGACCCAAGTTTAACGGATCAGCAATTAGATGCGGATCCAACAACGGTTCGATCTTCAAAAAGCTGGCAACTTGGGTTGATTGCTGATTTCGGTGATATCCAAGTTGGAGCAGGATATTTAAATAATGGTAACTCTTTAACATTGAAAAATGGTGTCGAAACGTATGGTAATGCCTATAATGCCGCTATTAGCTATACATTAGGTCGTCATTATATTGCTGCTGGTTATATGGGCTCTTCTCGGAGGGTTTTGGGCGGAAAAGCTAGAGCGGATATCAGTTCTTTAACATATGAGTATAAAGCTGCACCAGGATTGACTTTGTTTGCAGAAGCGAACTATTTTGATACGCGTAATACGTCTCAATATTATAATACAACAGTGGGTGGTGAAGCGACAGTTAACGAGCAGTACACTGCAAAACGTATTCATGTTTCTAATGCACTGAAAAAGAACAACAAAGGAAGCGTTTTGATGGTTGGAACGTCTATTCGTTTCTAAAATTTATCAATTCATTTCTTTTAAAAGAGCCTCCCTTTTGGGAGGTTTTTTTTATGCGTGTTTAAAAATGTAGTTTGACAGAGCTAGTGCTTTCTTTTTTGGCCTATAGTTGCAAGGTTCATTTAGGTTTTACGGAGCGGTGGGGCAAAGGTTGAATCGAGGGATGAGGTGACTGGCAAGTAAGAGCAGAAATCCAGCAAAGAAAATCAGAAGAGTTGTCAGCTCAATAGAATGAAACGTTTGATTGATGAGTTCTGCATAAAAAGGGGTGGGGCCATTTCCAAAGGCTTGCCCAAGAAAGAAAGGAACGGCGAATCCTGTGTATCGATAGTCTACAGGAAAAAGGCGATGAGAAAGCAACATGATAGGGGGAATAGAAGCTCCAGTCGCTAAAGCTACAAGAATGCGAAGCAGGAGGTTAAAATAAGGAATGTCATAGGAGATGCCAGTTAAGACGAAAACGCCGCAGATAGTCATGGAAACAGAGGCAAGAACGAGAAGGGAAATCAGGTTGACATAGGTAGCGATCCAAAAAAATAAAATGAGGGTTACCCCGGCAATAGCCATGGAAAGAGAGCTATATTGAAGGCTTGTGACGTTATCAGGCTCTAAATATTTTGTGATCCAAATGTTGCTGTAATAAAAAGGAGTTAACATGCTGAGCCCAAAAAAGAAAACGCAGAGCATAGGAATCGGGTATTTTTTGAGACAGCCAATTAAAGGGACGCGCGATTTCTTTTTGTCTGCTGCATTGCTTTGCTCCCATTCAGGAGATTCTGAAATATGCCGTCGTAAAAAAAGAACAAAAAGGCCAAGAGTTGCCGCCATGAAATAAGGGATTTTCCATCCCCAGGAGAGGAGTTCGAAACTCATAAAGAAAGAACTGAGCCCTGTGCCGAGTAAAGCGCCAAAAAACCCAAGGGATAGAAGGGTTCCCATATTTAGATTGCGGCCTTTTTTATTGCCTTCTCCTACAAGGACAATACGTCCTGCAAAAGCCCCGCTACCACCAAGACCTTGAAGGACGCGTGCAATGATTAACAGAAGAGAGGCTAACATCCCGATGGAATGGTAACTGGGAATCAGTGGAATAATAAGTGCGGGGATAATAGTGACCATATAGGCTATCAAAAGGGCAGGTCTGCGGCCTAAATGGTCGCCAATCCAGGAAAAAATAAAGGCTCCAAAAGGCGCTAAAATAAAGCCAGATGAAATGGCAATGTAAACACCATAGACGCCGAGCCAGCTTTCATCTTGAGCAAAGAAGTACGTGGCAGTAAACGCACCGGCAAAGGTAAAAATAGAACTTTCAAAATGCTCAAACACATGACCAAGCAAGGAAATCAGAACGTTTTTTTTATCTTTATCCATTTTTTTTACTTTTCTTTTTAAAGAGTTTACCTTTTTTCTTTAATAAGAAAAAGAAGAGATGAGAGGATTTTTCTAATGGAAGTGAGGACGAGAGGGAGGTGGAATGAGAAAGAAAAAAGCCCCCCTGAAAAGGAGGGCTCTATAATTAGGAGTCTATGTTGATTTATTTTTCTTCAAGTTTTTCTGCGAGAGTTTTAAGAGCGCTTCGGCGTTCTTCGCCCTCTTTTTTGTTAACGTCTTCATCCTTAAGGGCTTCGAATTGCTCAAAGAGAGGGCTTAAATCTTTTATTAAAGCTGGTGCTTCAGATAAGGATTTTATAGCATCTTGAATGTCTCGAACAGCCGCTGTTCGTTTGGAAGCATCAAAAAGCCCATTTTTTTGTGAGATTGTTTGTGCAGCACTTTGAATTTTTGAAAGCGCATCTACAAAAGGGTTTTGCTGTGCTTCTATTCCAAAGAAAGATTTTACTAAGGCGACTTTTCCTCGAAGTGTGACGCCTTGTCCTCCTTCTCTTTTTACAAGGAGAGCCGAGATCTCTTGCTTCAGCTGTGCTTCTCTTTCTGCAATTTCTGTTTCTAGGAGTGTACTCAATAGCTGATAGCAAGCTGCGAGAGAGTCCGGTGTGTTAGAAAACGTAAGAAATCCAATTTTTTGGTCTATTTCCTCTTCAGATAAACCGGGGTTTGAAACTTGTTGAGAAGCTCTATAAAGAGCTTTACTGGTTTTTTGTGTTCCTTCTTCATATGCTTTTACACTTTTCTGAGCAGCTGATAGTTCTTTAAGCATAGCTTTATTTTGTTTTTCTAATGCTTTTGCTTCTTCTTTAGCAGCTTTTTTTTCTTTCTTTATTGTAGTATATTTTTTTTTAGCCTCTTCATAAGCTTGTTTAAGTTGAGCATTTTGCATTTGAAGCTGTGAAGCAAATGCGTTGAATGTTTCTGCTGTCATTTGAGTCCCAGCTGTAAGGGCGGTCCCAGAAGTTCGATGAGAAACGAGTGACTTGCCGTCTATAGAAGCTGTGTCAACATCTTGTTGCTGTTGCACAAGTTGTTGTTGAAGGGAGGCAACTTGTGCTTGTAATTCAGCTACGTTAACAGGCTTCTTTGTTGAAGCTCCAACATGTTGGGGGGGGATATTCTCACTGTTGTTGGTATCTTCTTCCATCATCATGGCGTGAGCTGGTAGTGTCAGGCTGTATGCTAGACCAAGAATTAAAGCTTTTTTTGAAATTTTTTGAGATATTGATTTCATAGTTTTCTCCATTTATATCGTTTAATTTTTTGTTAGGTTAAAAAGAGTTGTTTCCATCTTCATCGAATGTTTGTCTCCAGAGCGCTACACGTTCCTGGCGTGCAGGTGTTGTGAAAGCCTGATTTTTTTCATTAAGATCAGAGGCAGAAAGTCCTCCAATTCCAGGTTGGGAACTGGGTTGTTGTGATTCTTCTTGTGGAAGCTGGCCCCCTATCAGGTTATTTAAGCTAGGAAGCCCAGAGCTTTCATCAGAGGAATCAGATTCAGCCAAAGAGTTTTTTGAGCTTCCTTTTTTTGTTTTTTCAAGAAGCTGTTTTTTAAGGGCTTTTTCAGAAGGAGTTAGTGAGGAGGGAGATGGTGTAACAAGTGTCCCTTCTCCTTCTTCTAATAAAGTCCCATTTTTCTTTGTATGTTCTGAGTGAGAGGAAGATGAAAGGGTATGGGGTTCATCATCTTCTTTAGAAGTTATCTCAACAGTAGTTGCTTTGATTTTTTCTTGGAGAGCTTTTTGAGAAGGGGTTAAAGAAGATGTATCGCTTTCTTTTTTTTCTTCAGAACTAGAGGAAGAAAAAGTTTGATTAAGGATAGTAGTTGTTTGAGCTATTTGGTGCATAAGGTTTAATGCCATCATGTTATTTGCATCATCTATAACAGGAGAGGCAGCAAAAAGTAGACTCAGGATTTCCTCTTTGATATGACTGAGTTGCTCTTCTTGGATTGTTATAGCGCTTTCTTCATCTGAGCTTTGTGACAAAGAAGTTGGGAGTTTAGCCAGTGTTTCAAGATATGCATCTAAGTATGGGGTGAATGCATCTGCAAGAGACTTCATCGTTCCCCCTTGTTCTGTAAATTCTGTATGAGCTGCTTTTGCCGTTGACTCTACTTGCTTTTTCCAATTGAGGTGTGCGTTTAAAACACCAGTTGTTTCTTGTTCTTGCTCAAGGTGCGTTTTAGTTGCTCTTAGTTCTTTTTCAGTTGCGGCATTTGTTGCGCGTGCTTGAGTTAATTCTTTCCTATAATGTGCTTTTTCATCAAGAGCAGTTTTTAACTGAGTCTGAAGAGACGCTTGTTTTGCTGTAAGGGCGGCGATTTCATCCTCGTAGGTGGATGTTTTCTTTTGTAGTGCTTCTTGATGAGTCTGACGTTCTTGATCTAAGACTTCTTTCTGGGCAGCAATTTCTGCTGCCTGTTCAGAAATTTGGGCTCGAAGGGCAGAGAGTTGTTGGCTAAAGTCTTCTTTTTGTTGCTCCAGCGCTCTTGCATGAGATTGGGTGAGTTGGACAGTCAGTGAATCGCGTTGTTCTTCTAGTTGTTCTTTCTGACGCTTTGCAAAGATAGCCTTTTCTTCTTCAAATTGACGTTTTTGTCTTTCCAACGCTTCTGTATGAGCTGTTTCTTGATGAGATAGTTGAGCTCGAAAAGCTTGGGTTAGTTTTTGGATTCTTGCTTTATGCGCAGTTTGTTGTTGCTCAAGGGTTTCTTTAGCGGCAAGTACTTGAGCTGTAAGCTGCTTAATAGCTGCTTCAAGTTGCCCTTGTGTTTGAGCATTAGATTGCTTTTGCTTGTTTAAGCCGCTTAATAAAGCAGTGTTTGTTAGGGGGGCGTGCCGTTGGTCACCGGAGACAACAGCGTGTGTATGATATGAAACTATTGCTAGTAAGAATAAAACGCTTAGCGTTTTTAATTTTTTCATCATAACCCCTTAAAGTTAACTTAATAAATTATTAATTATTTTGGTGT
>CAYGMA010000083.1:0-5519 GCA_964351045.1 uncultured Holosporaceae bacterium
TTATTACAACGCCGCCTTGGTTTGTTTCTGAAAAAACATCCCTTCTTCAGCAATTGCAGCAATTTAAGATTCGTCATCATCATATGGCTTTAGTGGTGACTGATGAGGGGGTTTTTCAAGGAATTATAACGCTTGAAGATGTATTGGAAAGAATTGTTGGAGATATATCAGATGAAGCGGATGCTTTGGGGCAGTTGGTTTATCCGGATCAAAAAGGGGGCTATATAGTTGATGGAGCAGCTTCTCCCAAACAAGTTAATAAATTACTTGGTTGGCAACTGCCAGAAGACGAAACAAAAACAATCCTAGGTTTAATTTTGCAAGAAGCTCCTCATTTTCTAGAGAACGATGAACGTGTACACTTCTCGAAATATTCTTTTAAGTTAAGGACAGGTTTAGAAAATGATGTTAAGTGGATCCACATTGTTCCCATCTCTGAGTCACGCCCTTCATAAGGGGTGGCAGAAAGCCTTACATTTTATTTATCCTTCTTTGTGCCCTTTTTGTAGGGATACTGTTGAAAAAGATGGGGTGATTTGCCATGCATGTTGGCCAAAAATGAACTTTATTACCAAGCCATTTTGCCAAAAATGTGCTCTTCCTCTTGAGCTGGCATTTCAAGAAGAGACGATATGTGGCCAATGTCTTTTAGAACCGCCTATTTTTTCTGAATCTCGGGCTGTATTTTCGTATGCCCCGTTGGTTAAGCGGCTTATTTTGAGATTTAAAAATAATCAAGCAACAGCTTTGGCTTCTTTTATAGGAGATCAAATGTATGAAAAATCTAAGGACTTGATCCAGGAATCTGATTTTATTGTGCCGGTACCCCTGCACAAGAGGCGCTTACAAAAAAGAGGGTTTAATCAAGCCACTCTTTTAGCTTGGCGTGTGGCAAAAGATGATATTTCTAAAGTAAAAACACAGCTATTGGTGCGTAAAACGAACACGCCTTCTCAAGGTAGTTTGTCAGCAAAGAGTCGTAAGAAAAATGTTGAAAATGCCTTTGGCATTCATCCATTTTTTCAGAAAAAACAACTTTCTGGAAAAGTGGTGACGCTTGTTGATGACGTAATGACAACAGGGGCGACCCTTTCTTCCTGTGCTAAAGTACTAAAGAAAGAAGGGGTAAAGGGTGTTAATGTGGTGGTTTTTTCTCGAACAGTCCGTTAAAATAAAAGCATTATTGAAATAAAAATAAAAATGCTTATATCAGATTCAAGCAAACAATAAAGAAGAGCACTTATGAAATTAAATTTAGAAAAAGGTAAGTCAACGCTATCCATTGCGATTAATATCCTTCAATTTCTTGTGATATTGGCATTGGGATATATGGTTTATAAGAATGAATTTAAAGCAGTGGATTTAAATAAGCCGCGCAAGAAATTGCGTCCTGTTACGGTTGAAACACAGTTTGTGGGGAAAGGGCTTTTTGAAAAATACATTACTGCTGTAGGCACATTAAGAGCCAGTGAAACAGTTAAAATCACCTCTGAAAAAGGAGGGATTGTTAAAGAGGTTCTCTTTAAGAGTGGTCAAAAAGTCTCTAAAGGAGATCCTCTTATTAAGTTTGAAGATGAGCACATTAAAGCGAGGCTTAATGAGGCTTTTTCTAAATTTAAAACGGCTAAAAGTGCGTATGAGCGTTCTAAGGCTTTATTAGAGCGTAAGATTGAAACTCAAAGTAAGTTTGAAGAAGCAGAAAATGCTTACCGCGTTACTGCTGCTATGGTTGAAGTGATTCGTATTGAATTGGAGAAAACAACACTTCGCGCCCCTTTTGATGGATACTTAGGGTTAAAAGAAGTTAGCCCTGGAGCTTATGTTAAGCCAGGAGAAGGAATTGTTGTTCTTGATAGTATTCAGCCGATCTATGTTGATTTTATGGTGAATGAGAAGCATTTGGATATTCTATCTGTTGGTCAAGAAGTAGATATAGATGTGGATGGTTTTTCTCAAAATGACTACCGTGCGACTGTTGAATCAATTGAGCCCAGTGCCGATGCTGCAGGGCATACAATTCGTGTGCGGGCAGAATTGCCAAACTTTACTGGCGAGCTGCGTCCTGGATTCTTTGCTAAAGTGAAAATCGTTGAAAGGAAGGATTCATCTTCCGTTATTGTCCCTGAATCAGCGCTTGAAAATTCAGGTAACATTGAGTTTGTTTATACGGTTGTGGATGGCGTGGCTAAAGCAACGCCTGTCGCGGTGTCAGGCCGAAATGGTAAGATTGCGCGCATCGCACGTGGGTTGAGGCCTGGTCAGGTTATTGTGACTTCAGGTCAACAGCGTATTGGGGATGGGGTGGATGTTTTTGTGCGTCCAACGGTTACAACAAAAAAATATAAATAAATAGGTTTTAGGTGTCTCTTACAGAAATTTGCATACGTCGCCCTGTTTTAGCGATCGTTATCAGTTTGTTGATGATCATTATTGGGGTAGTGAGTTTTTCTTATTTACCTGTTCGTCAATACCCGGCATATGATCGGCCTGTGGTCAGTGTTCAAACTGGGTATGAAGGAGCGAGCCCTCAAATTATTGAAACACTTGTAACACGTCCTCTTGAAGCAGCGCTTGCTGGAATTGAAGGGCTTGATTTCATGTCCTCCCGCAGTCAAACAGAGGGAAGCTTTATTGATTTGCATTTTAAGGTAACGCGGTCTTTGGATGATGCAGCAAACGATGTGCGGGACAAAATTGGTCGTGTGCGCGCTCAATTACCAGATGGGGCTAAAAATCCTACGATTCGTAAAACAGAGTCTGACGCGGCGCCTATTATTTACCTTGCTTTGTCTGCTCCAGAAACAGAAGTGGTTGACCTGTTTAATTATGCCGATAAGCGTATGAAAGCTGAGTTGGAATCGCTTCCAGGTGTTTCTGAAGTTGAGATTTCAGGAGCAGCTGACTTTGTTCTGCATATTTGGGTGGATGCTCAAAAAATGTCTGCGTTTAATGTGACAGCACAAGATTTGTCTACAGCCTTAAAGCGTCAAAATGTGCATGTTCCTGCAGGGCGCATCAAGGGAGATGATCAAGAGTATAACGTAAACACAGCGGCTAAGTTGAAAACGCCTGAAGAGTTTGGTGAAGTGGTTGTTGCTAACCACAAGGGGTATCCAATTAAAGTGCATGATTTAGCAGAAATTGAATTTTCTTCTGATGAAGCACGAGATGCATCTTTCTTTAATGATAAGCCGGCTGTTTTGATTGCAATTAAGAAAAAGTCTATTGCAAATCCAGTGGAAATTTCTCGGCACTTAGAAGAATTGCTTCCTAAAATTCGAAGAAATCTTCCAGAAAACTATCAGTTGGAAATCGCTTACGACAAAACTGTTTTTATTAAGCAGTCTATTAAAGAAGTTTATAAAACATTTTATGAGGCAACATTATGCGTGTTAGCCGTGATTCTGCTTTTTTTATGGTCCTTTAGAGCGACAGTGATTCCGTTGGTTACCATTCCTGTATCGTTGGTTTCAGTTTTTACCCTTTTATATATGTTGGGCTTTACTATTAATACACTTACGCTTCTAGCTATTGTCCTTGCCATTGGTTTGGTTGTGGATGATGCTATTGTGATGCTGGAGAATATATATCGTTATATTGAGGAAGGGCTTTCACCTTTTAAGGCCTCAATTAAAGGCAGTAAGGAAATCAGTTTTGCTATTATTGCGATGACGTTAACTTTAGCGGCTGTTTATGCCCCTATTAGCCTTTCTAAAGGGGTGGTCGGGAAGCTTTTCACAGAATTTGCTCTTACTTTAGCTGGAGCTGTGATTATTTCAGGGCTTGTGGCTCTGACTTTATCGCCCATGATGTGCTCGCGGCTTCTTAAGCCACACACAGGATTGACCCCTTTTGATCGTTTTTATAATCGTTTTGAGAAGCTTTATGGTCATTCTTTGAACTGGGCCTTAAAGCATCGCTTTATAGTTTTCTTTTTAGGGGGATTTTTTTCATTAGTTGGTGGATTGATTTCTTTTGATGGCATGAAAAAAGAAATGGCTCCTCGGGAAGACATTGGGGTTGTCTTTACTTATGGGTTTCCTCCGGTTGGTGCAAACGTTGAGTATGTGAAAAATCAAGTAGATCAGCTTGAAGAGATGTTTCGGGATATTCCTGAGGTTGTGAATCGTCTCTCACAGGTGAGCCTTGGGAAGGTTTCTACATGGAATATTTTAAAACCGTGGGAAGAGAGAAAGAGAACAAGTCTTGATATTGTGAAAGAAGTGAAAGAAGAAGTGCAGGAGTCTGTTCCTGGGCTAACGAGTACGGGAGTGCATCCTGGGGGCTCTTTTATAGGTGGAAGCGCGTCTGATCGGGTGACATTTATTCTTCAAACAACAAAAGAAGCCAGCAAACTTTTAACAGCAAGTATGATGATTAAGCAATTGGCAGAGGCTTCGGGTGTTTTTGCTAATGTGTATTGGGAAGTTGGTGGGAACGTAAATGAATATGTTGTGTCCATTGATCGGAACAAGGCGGCTACTTTAAATGTAGATGTTTCAGCTATTGCTGAAACGCTTGATATATTTGTGTCTGGTCGACGTATTACTAACTTTAAACGGGACAATGAACAGTTTAACGTTAAAATTGGTGTGCCTTTTGACAAAAAAATGTCTGCAGATGATCTGAAAGATATTTATGTGCGTGGACAAGATAAAAAAATGATTCCACTCTCTAATTTAGTTGTCTTTAAGCAAGAGCCAAGTCCGCGTGAAATCATGCGTTATAATCAATTAAAGGCTATGAAACTTATTTGTATTATGAATCCGGGATATGCTTTGGGAGATGCTGTGTCTGTGCTTGAGAAGTTAGCTCAAGAAAATTTGCCAAAAGATGTGAGCTATGAATTTTCAGGGTCAACAAAGGACTTAATTGATTCTGGGAGTTCTATGATTCTTATTTTTACCTTAGCGGTTTTATTTATTTACCTCATTATGTCAGCGCAGTTTGAGAGCTTTACAGATCCCTTCATTATTATGTTTACAGTACCCCTTTCATTGGCCGGGGCGATTATTACTCTTAAGCTCACAGGTGGGACTTTGAACGTCTATACTCAAATTGGCTTGGTGACATTGATTGGGTTGATTACCAAACATGGGATTTTGATTGTTGATTTTGCAAATAAAATACGTATTCAAGGGAAGCCAATGAGTGAAGCTATTTTCCAAGCAACTCTCTTACGGTTGCGTCCTATTTTGATGACAACGTTCGCGATGGCATTAGGGGCGCTGCCTTTCCTTTGGACTGTTGGTGCTGGAGCCTTTAGTCGACATCAGCTAGGATGGACTATTTTTGGTGGGATGATGATTGGAACCTTATTCACGCTTTATGTGATTCCAGTCGTTTATACATTGTTTGCGCATAAGGTTGTGAAAGACCCTAGTAAAGACCTTGGTTAGCCTTTTACTTAAGGGACTTATAGTGTTCTTGAAGAAGCTGTTCTAGCTTTCCGTGATAGCTTTTAGGGAACGGCTTAACCCCAGAAACCCAGTGATTTAGGTCTATATCACTTTCTTTTA
>CAYGMA010000084.1:0-4227 GCA_964351045.1 uncultured Holosporaceae bacterium
GAGAGGGGAGCAGGGCATAGAGAAGAGGGGGCTCCCAGAGCGTAGAGAAAAGAGGGGTTCCCGGAGCGTAGAAGAGGCCGCCCATCCGCGCCCTATAGGGCAGAGAAAAAGAGTAACGGGGCATGGAGAGGGGAGTGCCTGCCTGGGCACAAAGAGAATGTCTCGATAGGGCTTCTTTATATGGATTTAGTTATAGGTTCAGGGGGGCTGAAAAATGAAAGTGCCTCTATGAGGCCCTTCTCTTATGGAAGGTGAGGAGAGGGTTAGCTCTTACGTTTTGAGGAGGAGATGCTATCCAAAACGGCTTTATAGGCGCGGGTTAGAACAACGCCTGAAACAAAGGAAAAGGCATACATAAAAAATTGAAGGACAATGCAATAAAGAGCAATAACCCAAAGAGTTGGCTCCGCCTCTCCTTTTTGAGGAAGCCTTTCTTCTTCGAGTACTTCTTTTTCTAAGCTTGTCAGTATCTCTTGTGATGGAGTTTTTGAAATATCTTCTGACATTGCTTTTTTCAGGTTTAAGTGGATGACTCTGGTTAAAAGAAAGTTCTCTGGGTTTTCTATGCTTGTTGCTTTTTTAAGAAGGTAGCCACTGCCGGTTTCTAAGTAATGACTTCCAATGAACACGGGGATCATGAAGAAAAGCAAACGGGCTAAGAACCATCCACGGCTACGGGTTCGTCTCCAAGATTCTACAAGGGTTGCTTTTTTCTCACCAACAGCTGCAGCAGGCTCTGCTAAACAGGTGCGCAGGCCAATATAAACAAAAAAGACCACCGCTAATGAGAAAAGGATTCCGGCATTTAAAAGAAGTGTTTTAACCAAGTCGTAAAGAGGCGGGGTCAGCTTTGACGCATCATGGAAATATTGGAATAAAGCAGGTGTTGCGTTTTCTGAATTTAAACCCAAGGTATAATAAAGCAGAACTAAAAAAGCTCCCCAATATAAAAGCGAGACGGCAAAATATTTCACATTAACGATGAATGTGCGAATTCCAGCCCCACCAAATGTAAGACGATGAAACGATGGACTTAAAGACATGTTTAGTGAAAAACGGCTGACGGTGATATCAAATAGCGTGTCAAAGTAAAGAAATAATACAAGCTGAATGCCGAGTGTGCTGTAAAGAAGAGGGAGGTTTAGGGAGTTCTTTAAAAACAAAAAAAGTGTCATGTCGATGAGGGTTGTGACAGCAATAGGAACACAAATCATGCGTGCGAAAAGGGGGAGGTTTTTGATGAAGGTGCTTAATCCATCAAGGGCAAGCTGAAAGGCTTTAAGAGAGGGAGTTTTCATGAGTGTGTCCTTAGGTTTTCTTTTGTTCTTTATACGGGTTTTTTCTTAAAATAAGATAAACGCGTGTACTGATAATAAAGTAAATAAAGTTTGAAAATAACATAGCTAAGAACATTAAGAATGAGCTGAATACGTTAATAACTGTTTCAAGAGGATGTTCTTTGATAGCGGAAGATTCTGTTGGTTGGTCTGCTATATTTGGCATATTGAAAGGCCCTGTTTTTTGTTGGATGGAAAGAGGTTTTTCTTGCGCTTTTTCTAAAGATTGCTCTGTTTTAAGAGAATTTGTTGCCATAAATAAAATGACTACAAAAAGGAAAGATGTAAGGAAAAAAGAAGCAGTAATAAGGATGTTAAGTGTGCCAGCCTTTACTAGAAACCAAACGCGTTTATACGTTAGGTTCCATGCTTTTTTAATGGTAGAATCTTCTTCGCATATGGCTGCTATAGGCGCAATGCTTATGCGACATACAATATAAAACACAATTAATGCAGCGATTGGGAATAGAATAATAAGTGGAAAGTTTAATAAGTTATCTGGGTTTGTTGAGAGTATTTTAGAAGTGGTGCCAGAAAGGACTGCGGCAAGTCCAAAAGTGACAAAAGCGACAAGAACGCTTAAGGAGCCAACTTTAATCGATGCAGTGAGGTATTTCCAAAAAACACCCCCTGTGGAGAGTCCTGTGATGTTTTTAGCTAAAGGTTTTCCTGCGGCAAATCGGATGGAGGTGATGGAGAATAAAACAAGAGTGAAATAAAATAAGATTTTGAAAATAGTAGAAAGAGAGTTTTTTCCTTGAGATTCAAACCAAATGTCAAGAAGCGCAAAAAGAAGTGAAGGGAGAGCAATGCGTAAGAAGGTGGAAAAATGAGCAAACCCTGTTTTTATAGAGGTCCAAGCAATAGAGCTTGCTTTAAAAGGGGTCGTGTGCATTCTGCTTCCTGTTTTTTTGGATAGTATTACAAACAATGGATGGTTTGTAAATCTGTTGTGTTGAGGTGTTGATTTTAGTTAATTGCCTGGGCATCTATTAGGTTTAACATAATTTATTTCTTATCAAGATAAAAAGGCTATTTGCACTCTTTTTCACACTTTAACTTTTTCTCAGAACAATTTTGATCGCAGAGTCTAGCTAGAGCAGCGTTGGGTTTTGTATCACACACATTTGTGCACTTTTCTGCTTTCTTCTTACACTCATCACATGTCAGGGTTTTAGTAGCATTTAAAGGTGTTGAGGTGAAGAAAAAACAGGTAAAGGTGATTAATAAGGTATTTTTTTCCAGTGGTTTTAACATGATATAAGCCTCTTTAAGGTGTGTTTTTTAGAGAAGATATGAACTTCTGTTTCCTATTATATACGAAATAAATCATATGATTCAATTTATCCTGCGTGTTTTTTCAAAGAAACTTTCAAATAAGATGGATCAATTTCTTGACTGATGGAGTATGAGTTTGTATACAAGAAGCACACAAATGGATTTTTTTTGGAGTTTGAGAAATGAAAAGAACATTTCAACCAAGTAATTTAGTTCGTAAACGTCGTCACGGCTTTCGTTCACGTATGGCAACAGTTGGCGGTCGCCAGGTTTTAAACCGTCGTCGTGCAAAAGGCCGTAAGCGCCTAAGCGCTTAAGGGAAAGGGGGCTTTCTATGCCCTTATATTCTTTAACGCAGCGTGCTGATTTTTTGCGCCTGCGACACGGCAAAAGTTTTTCGTCTAAGAGCTTTAAGGCGCAGGTGCTTTTTAATGAAGTGCCACTCAAGAAAACAATTTCCTCTCTTCAATTAGATTCGGATTCTCCTTCTATTTATATTGGGTATACAGTTACGAAAAGGCTTTTTAAAAAAGCTGTGGATCGAAATCGGTGTAAACGCCGACTGAGGGCACTGATACGCTTTTTAGAGCCGTGTTTGACTGAGCGTGTTAAAAAGCCACTTATGGTTAATTTCTTGGTTCGGGATGGGGCATTGACACGATCTTTTGAAGACCTGCAAGAAGATGGTCAGGCGTTTGTTGAGTTTTTAAAAAAGCAGGCCAACTAACATGAGACAGATCGCTCTGTTTTTGATAAAGTGCTACAAGCTTATTTTGAGTCCTGTTTTGGGGACTAATTGCCGGTTTGAACCAACGTGTTCAACATATGCGCACCAAGCATTTGAAAAATATGGTTTTTTTTCGGCACTAAAATTAACAGGACGGCGTCTTTTGCGGTGCCATCCATGGGCAGAAGGGGGAGATGATCCCGTGCCTTTAAAGAAGAATGAAAAAAGGAAAAAAAGATGAACGAAGATACAAAAAATTTAATTTTTGCTCTGGTGATTTGTGTGGGGATTATTTTTGCTTTCCAGACATTTTTTCCACAGCAAACGGCCGAAACGCCGAAAGAGCAGATGCAAGCAGACACAGTTTCTGCGGATTCTAAAGCTGAACAAAAAACGCCTGTATCAGTGGAGAAACCAGCAAGCCAACCGCTTGTGACAAAAGAAACGCCAGCGTTACAGCCGGCGCAGCGTATTCAAATTAACTCAGGAAAGCTTTCTGGATCCTTGTCAACGCGAGGAGGGCGTATTGATCATTTAAGTTTGATGGGATACTACAAAACGCTTAAAAAAGAAGATCATGTTCAGTTGCTTTCTGAGGCTGATTCTGACAACCCCTATTATGCAGAGTTCGGTTGGGTTTCAGGAGACGCTGCAGATGACTTGCCAACCATTGACACGGTGTGGATGTCTGAGGACACTGTTTTAACACCTGATTCTCCGGTGACATTGCGTTGGATGAATAAGCGCGGAGTTGTTTTTGAAAAAGTCATTTCTTTAGATGAAAACTATATGTTCACTGTTGTTGAAAAAGTTCAAAACAACTCAGATCAACCGTTAAACCTTTACCAATACGGTGTGCTTTATCGTGCAGGAAATCCTCCTGTT
>CAYGMA010000084.1:4237-5442 GCA_964351045.1 uncultured Holosporaceae bacterium
TTTGTCTCTTACGAAGGACCTATGGGGTACTTAGAAGGAAAAAAACAGCAAAATAGCTATGATGACTTGATGGAAGCTGGGAAGCTGAAATTTAAAACCACAGCTGGTTGGCTTGGGTTCAGCGATAAATACTGGTTGGGTGCTTTGATTCCAGATCAAGAAGCGCCAGTGAAAGCAAGCATGAGTGGGACAAAAGTCAATGAACAAAAGCGTTACCAGTTGGATTATGTGTCTGACATGATGACTGTGGCGCCTCAAAAGCACCTTCAAACAACGGTTCATTTTTATGCTGGACCTAAGAAATTAGACCTGTTGGATGCGTATGAGCAAACACTTTCTATTCCGCATTTTGACTTGGCGGTTGATTTTGGATGGTTCTATTTTATTACGAAGCCTATTTTTTATGTGCTGACGTTCTTTCATGACTGGATTGGAAACTTTGGGCTAGCCATTATGTTGCTAACGGTTTTGATGCGTCTTTTATTTTTCCCTATTGCTAATAAAGCCTTTAAGTCTATGGGAAGAATGAAGGCGCTTCAGCCAGAGATAAAACGTGTGAAGGAAATGTATGCGGATGATAAAATGAAGCAACAACAAGAAACCATGGCGTTGTTTAAAAAGTATAAGGTAAACCCGGCATCTGGGTGTTTGCCAATGCTGATTCAGATTCCGGTTTTCTTTGCTTTGTATAAGGTTATTTTTATTTCCATCGAAATGCGACATGCACCGTTTTATGGATGGATTAAGGATTTATCAGCAAAAGATCCGACGAACATTTTCACCTTGTTTGGATTGATTAACTGGGTGCCGCCGCAATTCTTAACTATGGGTTTATTGCCGTTAATGATGGGGGGAACCATGTATTTACAGCAACGCTTAAACCCGCAGCCTGTAGATGATTCGCAGAAAATGATTTTCACCATGATGCCGATTGTCTTCACTTTTGTGATGTCTGGATTTCCAGCTGGGTTGCTTCTCTACTGGACATGGACAAACATCCTAGGAATGGCTCAGCAATCTTATATTATGCGCTTGAACTCAAGTGTTGATGTGCTGAAAGAAGCTGCGCGCAAGACGCCAAAAAAGAAAAAAACATAAAGGCTCGACAGTATGTCTGAATCTTTTGATGTGCTTGCCCAACGATTCTTCGATGGGCAAGCTTCTTTTTTAAAGGGGTGTGTTCATCCGTCTCATTTTCCAGACGC